>JAVLUO010000003.1 GCA_031628995.1 Bacillota bacterium LX-D
TAACCAACGAATTCCTAAGAAAAATAGGTCTTCAGTCGATAAACGAAAGGTATTCACAAGTACATTAATTCTATTGAACCGCCGTATACCGAACGGTGCGTACGGTGGTGTGAGAGGACGCTGAATTAATTAATTATTCAGCTCCTACTCGACTTAAATAATGAATCAAATATTTAAAGCAGAGCGCAATGCTTCTGGCAAAATTTTAATAAGGCTGTAGTTTTGGGTTTCCGTATAAATTCTAAATAAAGGTTCCGTGCCAGAAGGCCTAATAAGTACCCAACTGTCGTCTGCTAGAAGTATTTTTACCCCATCTATGCGAACAATCTCCTTTACATCAATTCCCGCTAAGTCCTTGGGAGCATATCCTTGTAATAAATTCAAAGTCTTTTCCTTAATTTCCCGGCTAGTATGAACATCAATTCTAGCACTGTGGAAACGGCCAAACTCATCGGCTAATTCCTGCAGATTCCTTTGCAAAGATTTCCCTGTAGCAGCTCTAATTTCCGCCATTAAAGCAGCCGCCAAGATCCCATCTTTTTCTGGAATATGGCCGGCAATACTTAAACCTCCGCTTTCTTCTCCGCCTAATATGCTGCCTTTTTCACGCATCATTTGTCCAATATATTTAAAGCCAACGGGAGTTTCTACAACTTCTTGCCCAAAGGAATGGGCCATTTTGTCTAAAAGGTGGGTAGTAGCAACAGTTCTAGCCACTGGGCCTTGTAGACCTTTCCTTTTGACTAAATGATAATAAAGAAGAGATAAGACCTGATTAGGGCTAATATAAGTTCCATCATCATCGATAATGCCAAAGCGGTCAGCATCTCCATCCAGGGCCAAACCTAAATCAGCCCTGTCCTGAAGTACTTTTTTGCGTAAAGTGCGTAAAATGGGCCCTGTAGGCTCCGGCAAGGTGCCTCCAAAGAGGGGATCACGATAATCATGAAGAGCTGCACAAATAGCCCGGTTCTCTAGTAACTTTTCTAAGTAGCCGATTCCCGCTCCAAACATTGGATCTAAAACTATTTTTAAACCGGCTCGGCCGATTTCCCCTAAATCTACTATTTTAGCTAACTGGTTTAGATAACTCTCTTTAGGATCTATTTCCTTCCAAAGTCCTGCTTCCAAAGACTTCTCTTTCGTGGTCTTGTTAACTTCCCCTGCTGCCATTACACTTTCCAAACATTCTTCAATGCGGTTTGTAATAGCCGGAACTGCCGGACCAGCATACCAGGGAATAAATTTAATGCCGTTATATTCAGGAGGATTATGGCTGGCTGTAATCATAATTGCCCCAGCCGCCTTCTCTTCTAAAATAGCATAAGCAGTAACCGGTGTAGGACAAGGAGCAGCTGTAACGAAAGCAGGAATTTTATTCCCAGCCAGTACTTCTCCTACCCTCTGGGCAAAATGCTCAGATAAAAAGCGATTATCATAACCGATAATTAAGCCTTGGGCACCTGAACCAATTTCGTTAACATAATTTGCAATACTTTGGGCTACAATTTCCACGTTAGCAAAGGTAAAGTCTTCAGCGATAATAGCCCTCCAACCATCTGTACCAAATTTGATCATTCTTTTCCTCCCTATCAAAGTCGTCTGTATATTTACATATTTTAACATGTAAATATATTCCATTCAACTACTTGATCATCCTTTTAAACTTTTTATAATCGATGCCTCTGCTTTTTGCCTGAAGGCTAAAATAATCTGCCGAAGGATACACTGTAAAGTGGGGTATTGGAGGAGCCTTCAGCTCTAAATCTTGCAAATAATGTTTAACCCTCTTGTTTTCCTGCTGCAGAGCAGCTAAAAATTCTTCGGGATCTTGAACTTTTTGCAGAGCATAGCCTAAAGCTTCGGCTACAACTTCTCTGCGGATAATTCTCCCTTGAGGCTTACTAGCAAACTCTAAAATAGTCCGAACAGCTTCTCTTCCTCCAATACCTCCTAAAGCTACGATGCTTCCCCGAACCACAAAAGGGTTAAAGTCGGAAAGGAGGGAGCCCAGTGTCAGTACACTTGACTCTTCCCCAATGAGTTGAATTAATTCTAAGGTATGGAGGCGAAATTCTTCACTTTGTTCTGTCTGTAAGATGGTATATAACTTAGGCAAAATAACGGGGTCGAAGATTTTTCGCAGAACCCCATATGCTTTGCAGCGAGTTAAATAATCCGGGTGCTTTAAGAGACTGCTTACAGCTAAAGCTTTTTCTTTGCTAGGGGTTAAACTTAACTGATCTAAATAAGCAATACATTCAGCGCCAGGCCGTTCTAAACTGAGTTTAGAAAGTATTTCTTGCTCATTCATAGCGCAGCAGCTCCCAAAGTAAAACTAATGCTCTTTGGGCAGCCTGGGCTTTAATACTAGTTCTGTCCCCAAAGAATTGTTCTCTCTCGATGACAATGTTGCCCCGAAAATTAATGGCAATATATACTAAACCAACAGGCTTCTCGGGAGTTCCTCCTCCAGGCCCGGCTAGTCCTGTAATAGCAATAGTCAAGTCGCTGTTAGTATATTCCCTAAGTCCTTTAGCCATTGCCTCAGCTGTTTCCGGGCTTACAGCACCATAAGCAGCTAATTTTTCCACTCCAACCCCCGCCAGCCTAGTTTTCCATCTGCTGGCATAAGTAACAGCACCCATTTGGAAATACATGGAACTTCCTGCTACGTTAGTCAGCCGATGGGCTAATAATCCTCCCGTGCAGGATTCCACAGTAGCAATTTTCAATTGATTACGAGTAAGTATTTCCCCAATTACTCGCTCCAAAGTTTCCTCGTCTGTTCCATAAATATAATCATCAAGCTTACTGCGAACCTTCTTTTCCATTTGCTTAATTAACTGCTGTACCTCCGAGCTATCCTTCCCTTTGGCTGTAATGCGTAAATGGACTTCTCCAAGTTTTACAGTAGGAGCCAGAGTTGGATTGGGGCAAGGAAGGAACTCCTTAACTTTATCCTCAACCTGAGGCTCTCCTAAACCTACTACTTTCAGCACCTTAGATTGAATGGTCTGATCCAAATGATACTTAGCCTGCAGATAGGGCATTAGCTGTTCTGTAAACATTATTTCCATTTCCCTGCTTGGCCCCGGTAAAAGGCAGTATGTACTCTCTCCTGCTGTTACTACAATGCCCGGAGCCGTACCTATTCTATTATCTAAAATTTGCGCTCCTTCAGGTGCTAAAAACTGTTTTTTCTTAATTTGGTCTAAGGGCCGGCCCTTTAACTTAAAATAGCGCTCCACAACAGCCTTAGCTTCGCTGCTTTCCACAAGCTTTAACTGTAAAGCATCTGCTAATGCTTCCCTAGTTATGTCATCTTCGGTAGGCCCTAAACCTCCATTAATAATTATTAAATCAGCCTTGCCCTGAGCCAAACTGATGGCTTCAGCTATTCTTTGTCTATTATCCCCAACTGTCACAAGAGTATAAAGATCAATGCCCATTTGAGCTAGCTCTTTAGCTAAATACCGGGCATTAGTATTGACAATCTGCCCCAGCAGCAGTTCAGTGCCTGTAAAAATAAGATAGGCTTTCATGGTTCCAACTCCTCATTTTTAACTTATATGACGAATACGACTGTAGTATAACACAAAAGCAATTGGTTATTTATTCTATAGAAAATTAACCAATTGCTTTAGCTGCAAAAATAATTTTTTAAATTTTTATAAATATTTATTTAATTTTTTGCTGCAATTCCTGAATTCTATTTTTTAAGGCTGCAATTTGCTGCTGTAAATTAAGTATTTTTTTAGAAGTGGCTTCCGTCACATAGCTTTTAGCAGCAATAGGGTCCTTAGCAGCAACATTTTCGTCAGCTTGTACTTTTTGTCCAAGCAAAAAGGCTCCTGCGAATAAACATAGGAAGGTTATGGATAAAAGCCATTTTTTCTTTAACATGTTTTATCCACCCCTTTAGCTTCTAGTTTTAAACTTCGGTTCCACAGCTGTAGGCAGCTGATAGGAAACTTTTCCCGATAAAACACCTAATTTGTTTGCCCCCACTATCGTAATCACAGTTAAAGCAATTAAAAACATATAACTATGGGCTGCTGAAAGTTTGCTTAAAAGTACTGCACTTCCCCCTAAGCACAGGTCAATAGCATAGATTACCAAAACCGTCTGCTTATGGGTTAAGCCTATTTCCAGCAAGCAATGATGCAAATGTTTTTTATCCGGTTGAAAAATAGGTTTGCCGTTATAAAAGCGGCGAATAATAGCAAAAAGCGTATCCATAATGGGAATTCCTAAAATCACAATAGGAATAAATACAGAGATAATTGTTGCTCCCTTAGTTAAACCTAAAATTGCCATGGCTCCTAGGTTGAATCCTAGAAACAGGGATCCGCTGTCTCCCATAAAAATCTGAGCCGGGTTGAAATTATAACGCAAAAAGCCTAAAATACTAGCTGCCAAAATCAAAGCTAAAACTGTAACTAAAATTTGTCCATCAATCCAGGCAACAACTGCCATGGTTACAGCTGCAATTGCTGAAGTACCTGCTGCCAAACCGTCTAAACCATCAATTAAATTAATGGCATTAGTTACTCCAATAATCCAAAGTATTGTTACCGGAATGGAAAACTGTTTGAGAAAAATTACCCCTTCCCCAAAAGGATAAGTAATAAAATGCACTCTATAGCCAAAATGCACCAAAATAAAAGCAGCAGCAATTTGACCTGCTAATTTTAATTTAGGTGATAAACCAAAGGTATCATCTACTACTCCGATAAGGACAATTAAAGTTCCTCCTAAGAGCAGTCCCACAATCTGAGTTGTCAATTCCTGAGTAAGCAGCACAACGGCCGTAAAAGATAAGTAAATGCCCAATCCCCCAATTCGGGGCATTAAGCTTTGATGCACCTTCCTAGCATCAGGTGCATCTGTAGCACCAATCTTGTAAGCCAGCTTTTTAACTAAAGGGGTTACCCCTAAAGAAATCAAGCAGGCACAAAGCAAAATCACCGGCAAAGAAATATGCAAAATTCTTTCCCCCTCTCACCAGCGACCACTGCAAAAACTGTTAGATATTAAGGTTTATGTAATTATTCATTTGTTAGATATTATAGTACTTTAGTTTTTAAAATTCAATAAAGAGAATTTTACTTTTCAATGGCAAACATTAATTCTACTTGACAAGCAAGCTCCTCTCCTACATAAGCTTCCCCTCTGGCTTTACCAATGTTGCCCCTTAATTTTAACAGTTCAACCTTTAGTTCTAAAGTGTCTCCAGGGAAAACTTGCCTCCGGAAACGGGCTCCATCAATTCCTGCTAAAAAAGCTATTTTCCCTTGATACTCAGGTTTACTTAGCATAGCAACTGCCCCTACTTGAGCCAATGCTTCAATAATCAGCACCCCTGGCATTACTGGATACTCTGGAAAATGGCCTTGGAAAAAAGGCTCGTTAATAGTTACATTTTTAATCCCCGTAATCTTTTTCCCTTCTTCAATAGAAATAACCCTATCAACTAATAAAAATGGATAACGATGGGGTAAGATTTTTTGAATTTCAACAGTATTTAACATAATTTCCTCCTTAATTTGCTATTTTATTTTTCCGCTTTAGTATAGCCAGAAAGGCTTGAATTTCATCTATTTTAAATGCTAGAACTAAAAGTACATAAAGTAAGGCACTGCAAGTGCAAGTTATAGTTAAGTTGATTAAATTACCAAGTTGGCTTATGCCGAACCAATTGCCCAGACCAGAATAAAGGGCTACTGCTACGGCTCCCATGGCTAAAGAAGCCCCAAAAGTTACTACAGTAGTTTTCACCAGCCCCTTGGAACCAATCCCTTTGACTTTAAGCTGCAAAGACCAATAGAGTTGAAACATATTTAAGACTGCTGCTAAAGAGTTGGCTAAAGCTAACCCATTATGACCCATTTTAGGCAGTAAGATTATACTTAAAACAATGTCAGCCACAACAGAAACTAGTCCCAAAAGAAGGGGAGATTTTAAATCCTGCATAGCATAAAAAGCTCTAGTTAAAATAGTATTGACGGCGATAAACCATAGTCCCAGACTAAAATATAATAAAGACGTTGAAGTCAGCACCGTAGCCCGGGCATCAAAAGCACCCCGTTCAAATACTAACCGCACAATTGGCTCTTTTAGAACTATTAACCCAATTGCTGCCGGGACAATGGCTACAGTCACCATGCCTAAACCTTTTCTGACAGTCTGGGCCAAAGCAGCAAAATCTTTTTTCGCTACTCCTTCAGCCATAGCTGGGAAAATAGCCGTAGAAACAGCTGCCGCAAAAATCCCTAAAGGCAAATTCATCAGCCGATTAGCAAAGTCTAAGGCAGTGATGCTGCCAGCAGTTAAATGGGATGCAAAAAACCTATTTAAAGCTAATAAAATTTGGTTAATAGAAATACTTAAGGACATAGGCACAATAGCGAAAATCATACTGCGGACCCCTGGATCCTGAAAATTCATTACCCAATGATAACGAAAGTTAATTTTCCTTAAATTGGGTATTTGAATTAAAAAGAAGCCCACAAAACCGGCTAAAGTACCATAGGCCAAACCTTCTACCCGGTATTCAGCACCAAAAACAAGCACCGCTAAAATAACAATAATATTAGCTAAAGCAGGAGCAAAAGCAGGTATGGTAAATTGTTTGCCTGCATTTAAAACGCCTGTTAAAAGCATTCCTGTTCCCATAAATATAATAGAAGGAAACATAATTCTGCTTAAATGAGCTGTTAACTCTACTGTTTGGCCGCTAAAGCCAGGAGCCATAATTCTAACTAAGAAAGGTGCAAAAATCATCCCTAAGATTGTTAATATTGTAAGGAGCAATGTAGTTCCATTGAGCATAGAAGAAACTACTTTCCAGCCCTGCTCTTCTTCCTTCCGCAGTAAATAACCGGTTACTACAGGTACGACTAAAGTAGCAAAAGCCACCCCTAAGATGGCTTGTAAAGAATATGGCAAAGTATAGGCAACTAAATAAGCATCGGTAGCACCACTTGCCCCAAATTGTTTGGCAATAACAGCGTCCCGGACAAAGCCAAGAACTCTGCTGATTAAATTCATAATTAAGACAATAAAAGCTGCTTTGGCAAGTTTGCTCATTTTTCCACCTCTAGCGATCCTCGTAATCTTTTCTTTGTCATTATACTGCCTAAAACAGCTGCTAGCAACAAAAGTGACTAATTCTGCCGGGGAGGTGTAGTGGTAAAATTAATAGTTTTCGTTGTCTCATCCCAGGAAAAACCAGCACTACAAGCTTCTGCTGCCAAACGCAGAGGAACCATTAAAGTACTGCCCATAATTTTCGGTGCTGCCTGTAACGTAACCTCTGTGCCGTTAAGAGTTGCCTTGGTAGAATTTAATTTAGCAATTGCTGTCCCGGCCCCTTTATAGACAGTTAATTGTTTGGTTTGTGGATCCCAGCTGAGTTTGGCTCCAAGAGCTGTGATGAATTCCCTAGCGGGCACAAAAATTGTTCCGTTGCTAATTACAGGCAATTTCTCAGAGTAGATCCATTGTCCATCTACATAAGATTTCATGGATTTATCATTAAATTCCACAACAGCTGATTTGCCGCTGGTATAACTAAGACTTAGATAGTATTTCCCATCATTACCTAAAGCTGCTCCCCAAAGATTCAGAATAGGCAGTGAATCTAAAACATCCTGCCAATAAATAATCTTCGTAACTTTGTTTTCTCGGTCTAAATCAATCATGCGGGCACTGTCTAAATCGATAATTGCAGTGCTGCCATCTTCATGGCGAACTGCCTCCGTTGGTCCCGAAAGTTTGCCTAAAGCAGTTCCTTTCTTGCCATCCCCATAGTGCCAAACAGTTTGACCAGCACTATCTACTTCAAAAACTCTGCCCCCACGATAACCTCGATCAACGATTAAAGTATGGCCGTTACTTAAACGATGGGCCTTGACAGGATTAACTAAACCCTGGGCAAAAGACCAAACAAGCTGTTTATTAGCCCCTACTTCCATAATTTTTGTGGGAGTAACTATTAAAACATTCCCGCTGGGAGTTTTTTCCGCATAGCGAGGTGCATTAGCCCGGCTAAGCAAATCATATTGCCAGATATTAACCCCCGAGGGATTTACCTCAATGACCCTTGGCTTACGAGGATACCCCGGAGCTCCGCTGTCAGCAATTAAAGTATTGCCATTAGGCAATCTCACGGCGCTATTGGCTTGCATCTTTTTATATTGCCAAATAGTTTTCTTTTCCCCGTTAACCTCCAGCACAGCCGGGCCGCTATACCCATTGGTTGTCACAAGTAGATTATTATTCTCTAAAACCTGTACATGTCCCGGGTGAGCTATACTAACAGTATTTCTCCATTCCCACATAACCCGTGAGGAAGCTGCCCAAGCATGTTCAGGTACAAAGGTGCAAACACTGAATAAAATTGCTCCAACTAGGAAAATACTTTTCAAGAGTCGACTCATCTAATCCCCACCTTATGTAAATTCTTTTTACTTAATCTCCACTGCATTTTTATCTGTCCAGTTTACTTCTTTCCCTAAGGCAGAGCTAATAAAACGAATAGGCACTAAAGTCCTGCCTCCTACTTCTTGAGCCGGCACATCCAGGCTTACTTCCTGTCCATCAATCAAAGCTGTACTGGCTCCAATGGTAAATTGAACCACTTTGCCGTCCTTCCGGGCTGTAATTGATTTACTAGCAGCATCGTATTCTACCTGAGCACCAATAGCCTCTAAAATGCCTCGAAAGGGAACTAATACTCTGCCTTGTTTCATTTGAGGAGGAACATCGAAATCGATTCTTGCTCCGTCAAGATAAACAGGAATACTTGCTAAAATTACAATTCCATTGTTGACGGATCTTTCCCTCCCATCGGAAGGTTTATTTACAACCTGATTATTGACAACCATTTCACTGGAGCCTCCGCCATCTAAGCCGATGGCTTCCTGGGCTCCTAAATCTGCCATTAGACAAGCTAATTCTTCTAAATTCAACCCTGCACTGCGGCCAGACTGCCGGCCGTCAACTACTAGTAATAACATTTGCTGATCCCTAGTTACACCTAAAGCAGTGCGAGGTGCTCTCTCTAGAACACCGCCTGTAAATCCTTCGGCTACAGCTTCCAGTACCGGCTGCCCTTCCTCCACCAGAAGCGGTCCGGCAGTAATTAAGTGTTTTAACCCTTGCCAATAGGCATCTGTACTGCCTGCCTGATAGCAGCCGACTTTCACAGTCTTATCGTTAAAAATACCCAGGCTGGCTCGAAGTATATCGGAAGAAGCCACAGTCTTTCCATTAATAATTAAATTCCCCACAGGATTATGTGGACTGGACATGCTAAAAAAGCCTCCATTAATGGCCCCTACAGCACCTGTTCTTTTGGCCATGGAACTAACTTTTTCAACGGAACCTTTGCCTCCCGCTGCTAAAACAGGCTGAACTTCTATATTATCCTTGGTTAAATCAGCCTTTAAAACATAAACCCTAAGGGGCGATCCTGCTGCTGTAGATCCTATATAAGTAGTATACACAACTCCAGGGGCTAGGGTTTTGGTGCCGCTTTGTTTCAATTTAGGCTGAAGCTGACTATAATCTGCCCAAGCTGCAGTTACAGCTAGGAACATACAGACTAATGTACTTAAAAGCATAAATAAAAATTTTCGGGAATGTTTTTTAACCACGCAATTGCAACCTCCTGTACAACTATTCCAATTTTTTTCAAACTACCACATGTTTTGACGAAAATAAATTCTAAATAGTTGCACTTTTCCAAAATAAAGCTAGAAAATAAGTTCTATCATATTTTGCGACAAAATACAGCTTGACATACTTTTGAAATTTTGTTAACTTGTTAATTATTAACATGGTAGATATATGCATATTGACTACTAATTGACTGCTATTAGATATCTACTGGAAAGAGGCGATGAAAATGGCAGAACATCATGCAGAGCACCAGTGGGATAACATGAAAGGTTATGCCTGGATTAAAGATATGCCCAGTCACTTATTAATTAATTTCGTCCGCACCTATAACATGATTGAGTTTATTCTCAATAAACACTATCAGGAATACGGCTTATCTGAGACCAAATTCAACGCTTTATTTTTACTTTATAAAGCAAGCGACGGATTGCTGCTCTCAGAACTAGGGGACCTAATGCTGGTTACCAGGGCCAATATTACAGGCCTGATGGACCGGCTGGAAAAAGATGAGTTGGTGCAAAGGCTTTACCATCCTAATGACCGGCGCAGTATTATTGCCAAAATTACGGAGAAAGGCCGAGAAATTATTGAGAAAATTATTCCCCGGCATATTAAGATTAACCAGGAATTGGTCTCTAATTTATCCGAGGAAGAAAAAAAAATAGCCAATACCATCTTAGAAAAACTTTATCAGCATCTGCTATCTATGGCAAATAAATAAAAGGGGGAGATTAATCATGCATAAACTGAAAAAAGTCCTTCCAGTCATTACATTTCCCTTGGTTTTAACTTTTTGCTCCTTTGGGTTAAGCCAGGCTGCCCAGAATAATGAGCCGGAGAAATTTACTTTGGATAGGGCTGTCCAATATGCCATTGACAACAGCTTAGAAATGGAGCAGGTTTATTTAACCTTAAAAGCAAATGAAGAAAATCAGGATAAGGCCTACTACAATGCTAAAAAACTGCACAAAGGAGAAAATTCCCTTGATCAAGGGAAATCCAGCCTAAATACTGCTAAAGACCAATTGGAAAATGTAAACCAAGCAATTGCCCAAATGGATGCTGCCGGGGCAGATAAGAATAGTCCGGATTACAAGAAGCTTGTCAGTACAAAAGAAAAGCTGGAAGCAGGAATTGCAGCTGGGGAAACTAATCTCAAAGCGGGCAAAGAAAGTTTCCAGGAAGGAATTAAAAAAGTCAGTACGGAGCTTAATTTAGCAGGTGTAACCACTAACAATTTAACTGATGCCTCTTCTGCCGCCGATTTAATGAAAACCAGTGCCGATATTGCTTTAAGTGTAACTAATGCCGGAGTTTTAATCCAAAAACAAGGTTTAGCCTTACAAGTAGAAAATGCCTACTACGATGTCTTAGAAAAGCAGAGATTAGTTAAGGTACAACAAGATACCCTTAACTTAGCAACGCAGCTATACCAATTCGCCAAGAACAGCTACGATACTGGTTTTAGCGCCAAAGACGAATATTTATTGGCACAGCTTCAGGTTAAGGCCGCCAAAATGAAGCTTCTACAGGCTCAACATAATTTACAGCTGGCCAAAAACCAATTAAAACAGCTGATGAATTATGACCTAAAAAAAGATATTGTCCTAGAAGACAACTTTACTACTAAAGCAGAGGAGCTTAATTTAGATCAAGGCTTGGAAAAAGGTTTAAACAAAAGATTAGAAATCCTTAAAGGCAATGGTGAACTTTTAATTGCCCGGCTTAACCTGTCAATTACAGCTAAATCCTACACTCCCAACACTTATTACTATCGGGAGGCAGAACTGCAGCAGGAACAAGCGGAACTTAATATTAAAAAGCAAAAAAGTGCAGTAACTAATTCCATTTTAAATTCCTATAACGCAGTTCAAACTGCAAAAGCTGCCTTGGAAACTGTCCGGGATATGGAGAAATTGGCTCAAGAAAATTTAGAAATTGCTACATATAAGTATAAAGCCGGTTTTGGAGAAGATTCAAAACTCTTAAAGCAAATGGATACGGAAAATTTATCCGGAACTATTGCGGAAGTCTTAGCAGCCCAGGAAAAAGTCAGCGAAGTCCAGGCAGCAGTTGTAAATGCTATTTACAATTACAATTTATCTTTAGCTAAATATAAATTTGATACTGGGGAGTATTAAAGCTTGTTGAACAAATGAGGAGGTAAAACCATGAGGAAGTTTGGGAAGATATTATCCATCTTAGGGATTCTTTGTTTAGGTTTAACAGGCTGTACTCAGGAAGCGCCAATTACAGGAGGATTTAACCCAGCTGATGGGCTAATTGTCAGCGGCAATGTGGAAACAGATGAAGTAGATCTAAATACTAAAATTCCCGGGAAAATAACGAAAATTTATTTTGAAGAAGGTCAAGAGGTTAAAGCAGGTGCACTCGTTGCCCAAATCGATAATTCCCAGCTATTAGCTAAGAAAACCCAAGTAGAAGCCCAGGTCAAGGCAGCCAAAGAAGCTGTTAGACTGCAAGCAAAAATTGCCCAGTCCAACATTGAACAGGCCGCAGGAGCCTACAAAGCTGCTCAAGCTCAGCTGGCTAAAGCCAAACAAGGAGCCAGGAGCCAAGAATTAGCCCAGGCTAAAACTGCTTATGAAGTAATGTTGAAAACATATAACCGGGTTCAGGAACTATATGCCAAAGGGGCTGTCTCCGCTCAAAAGAAAGACGAGGTAGAAGCCCAGCTGAAAATTGCTGAGGAAAAATATTCTTTAGCCAAAGAAGGTGCCCAAAAAGAAGATATTGAGGCAGCCAAAGGCTTAGTTGATCAAGCCCAAGGTGCAGTAACAGCTGCCAATACCAGTAAACTCCAGGTCCAACTGGCCCAGCAAAAGTATGAAGAAGCTTTGGGAGGACTACAGGAAATCCAATCCTTATTAGCAGATACTAAAATAATCGCTCCCAAAAACGGTACCCTTACGGAATTAAATTGCGAAACTGGAGAACTAGTTTCTACAGGAATGCCTATTGCCACTATTGCAGACTTGAAAAACATTAAAGTCAATTTGCAAGTTTTAGAAAGTGATTTAAGTAAAATAAAAATCGGCCAAAAAGTTAAAGTCCGTTTTGCCAGTACCGGCAATAAAGTCTTCCCAGGAGTAGTACATAAAATTGCCGCCAAACCTGACTTTGCTACTAAAAAAGCTGTTAACAACCAAAGCAGCGATATCTTAGCCTACGAGGTTAAAGTAGTAGTCACTGATTTACACGAATCTTCTATTTATCCTGGAATGACAGCTTATGTGCAGTTTGCCAAGTAGCTCTAAACAGGTGGTGTAACCATGAAAGGAATTTTTTTGGAATTTAATTCTATTCTTAAAAACCGCTGGAAGGCGGTCTTACTTTTACTTGTTCCTTTGATGATCACAATCTATTTTGACCTACTCTTTCAGCAAGGTACTGTCCAGCAAATTAGAACGGTCATTGTAGATCAGGATCAGAGTTCCCTCAGCAGAGGACTAACCCAGGAGTTTGCCAATCAAGATATTTTTCGGATAGTTCAGTACTCTAACAATTTGTCTGAAGCAGAAGAAGCTATTAAAAAGGAAACAGCGGACTTTATTGTCTATGTGCCTCCTAAGTTTAATCAAGATTTAAAAGAGGGCCGGTCTGTAGCCTGCACTGTCATTGCAGATACCAGCAATATGGCTGTTTCATCTACAGCACTGAAGGCAGCCAGCCAAATCGTTTTGGGCTATAATGCCATGGCTCAAGTCAGTATCTTGGAAGGGAAAGGCTATTCCAAAAAGGAGTCTCTTAATTTAGCTATGCCCATTACCTTCGAGCATTTACAATTGGCCAATCCCTCAGGCAATTATCCGGATTTTTTAATTTGGGGGCTAATTGGAGCTACCGGCCATTTTCCACTAATGCTCCTAAGCGCCTCAGCTTTAAAGGATGCTGATGAAAAATCCAAATGGACTACTGTGCTGCAAAAGATTTTTGTTTATGCTTTCTTGTGCTTTTGTGAGCTGACATGCTGTTTTCTAGTAACAGTTGGCTTTTTCCCTGTAACTTTTACATGCAGCATTGTCTATGTACTCCTTTTAAATATTTTCTTTGCTTTGGCAGCCGCTTCCTTTGGAGTATTTCTCTCGGCAGTTATTCCTAGTCCCTTTGTGGCCACAGAATTAAGTGTCATAATTGCCTTGCCGGCTTTAGTAATTTCCGGCTTTACCTGGCCCATTAGCAAATTCCCTTGGCATATCCAAATTTTAGGCTGGGCAGAACCATTAACCTATTATGTTAACCCTTTGCGAGAGGTACTGCTGAATTCAGTACCTACCCCCTATTTTTGGAACTGTCTGCTAGTTTTGGGCTCCATGTTTATGGGCTTCACCCTAACGAGCAGTTTAGTATTTGGAAGGAAGGTTAGGAAATGGCAAAAACAAGCTTTAGCCGCTTAATGGGACGAGAACTAACTAACTTTCAGGAAAATAAAATGGTTTTACTAAATATGCTTTTTACAATTACAGTTGTCTTTTTAATTGGTTTTGTTTATTCAGCAGCCGTAGTAGATGAAATTCCAGCAGGGATAGTAGACTTAGATCATACTTCCCTGAGCAAAAATATTGTCCGTCAGTTTACGGAAAATAATAAATTTCAGACTACCACCATCAGCAATTATGCTGCTTTAAATCAGCTGTTGAAGACAGATCAAGTAGACGTGGGAATTGTTATCCCCCCTGGGCTGACTGAGGAAATTAAAAAACAGCAAGGAGGAAAAATGCTGTTAATTGTAGATGGCACCAACTATATTGTAGCCAACTCAGCTTATGTGAAAGCTAATGAAATTCTCCTAACTATGAATGGAGGAATTACCTTACAAACACTAGAGGGGAAAGGTATTTTGCCGGCGGAAGCTGAAAAGTTAGTGCAAAATATTCAATTTAAGCAGAAGTTACTATATAATCCCACCAATAACTACAGCTATTATCTTACTTATGGAATAATTGCCACAGGGATCTTTAGTTTAATGATGACTGCCTCAGCCATAACCCTAGCCCAAAAATTCCTGAAACATGGCAAAGCTTCAAGCAAGGAACTTCTGGCTAGCATGATAGTTTTTGCTATTTTCGTTGCCCTTTCCTTAAATATCTGTTTTTTGACGGCAGGATTTTATTTTTCCCTGCCTCTAGAAAACTATCAGGGCTTTTTGCCCATTAGCATTGGGGCAGCAATGCTCGTTGCCATTTTAGGGGTTCTGCTTTTTGTCTTAGCCCGGAATGAACTGGCCATTTTTCAAGCCGGAGTATTTTTCTCCACTACTTTTATTTTCATTACTGGTTTTACCTGGCCGGTCCAAAGTTTCCCCCCTTTTCTGCTGCCTATTTATTATCTCTGCCCTCTAAGTCCCATCCTAAACGGCATTAGAGCAAGTTTAATTATGGGATTGGATAGTGCTTATTTAGTTAAATATTTCATTTGGCTAGGCTGCTTAATTGTACTTTATTTGCCTTTAGGAATCTGGTTATATGCTAAAAAGGCTTAAAAAAATGCAGCTCCTTTAGGCAAAGGCTGCTGCATTTCTCTACTTTTTATTTGCTATTATTTTAAAAGCTTTAAAGCTAAATTAGCCGTTTCCCGAGCCTCTACCCTCAGTTCTGCCACTCTCTCAAAGAGTTTAGCAACAATCTCCTCCCGGTGAGCTAAGGTCTCTTCTACTTCGGCGTTTAAAAGCTCATAATCTAATGTTTCTACCCGTCCGGCATTAGGCTGTTCAATTAGCTTAAGTATACTGTCTATTTTAGGATCATAGGAAATGCCAATGGCCGGCACCCCCATTACTGCTGCCATTATTAAAGCATGGAGGCGCATCCCAACAATTAGCTGCATTTCTCCGATAACACCTAACATTTCCACTACACCGCATTGTTCTTTAACAATGACAGGCTCTTCCTTCATTAACCTGGCAATTTCCCGGCAGACGCAAACGTCATCCGGAAAATGGAAAGGCAAGAGAACTACTTTATAACCTTGTTGGGTCAAATTATCTCCTAGCCGGGCCAATACCTTTTGGTAGCCCGTCAGTTTTTTCCACCCTCGGACAGAAATACCAATTAGTGGAGTTTTTTCCTCCAAGTCTACTCCGCTGCGAGTCAAAAGTTTCTGCCCCTGATCCCGCTCTATTTCCCGGTGGTATAAACTAAAAACCGGGTCAGCTGTCACATAAATTTGGGGATTAGTCACTTTTAAGCTAGTTAAAAGGTTTTTAGAATCCTGATCCCGCACAGTAATCAAATCCACGGAATTAGAGACTTTGGGCACTAAATATTGTCCCAAGCGGGTATTGATGGGGCCTATTCCTTGGGCGTAGTAAACTACAGGCAAACCAAGTTTTTTGGCCAGCCAGACTATTCCTAAATAGTAAATTAGACTTTTAGGACTAGTTACATCCTGTAAAAGGCTGCCTCCGCCGCTAATGAGTAAATCCGCTTGACGCAATGTTTGCCAAACCTCTTTTGGATTCCAGCGGTTAACTGCTTCTACATTGTACAGCTTACTTGTTTTAGCCGGATCGTTGGATAAAACCGTTAACTTTAGTTCCGGCCGCTGGGCCCGTAAAGTCCGTAAAATGCTAAAAAGTACCCCTTCATCCCCCAGGTTATTAAAGCCATAATATCCGGACAGTACAACCTTAGCCATGAAGTCCCCCCCGCCTTCCTAATGAGGCAACAACTTTATAAAGTAAAATCAGAATCACTCCAATCAAAATCCCCAGCCACAAACCATGAAAGGCTCTCAATAAAGATATGACAAGAGGAGTATGGATATGAGCAAAAGTGTTGACCATAGAGATCTGTCCAATTATGCCCAATACTAAAAGAGGCAAATAGCGATGTTTATATCCCAAATAGAAGGACAGCAACATTAAAGGATGTCCAATTAAAAATTCTTTTGTCCTAGGTCGAACCAGTAAAATTTTGTCCAGCCAACTTCTAAAAGTAAGTTCTAAACCGGATACCGGTGCCGCATCGTTGCCTGTACGCATAATGTAAATTGCCAAAGCTAAAGTCAAAAAGACTGCCATCAGCACCATAAACACTTTAAGATTAGCATTTAATATTTCTCGAATTTTATGCCAAAGATTATGCTTTTCAAGACGCCAAAATAAAGCACCGATAATCAGCACTATTGGGATCAGATGGGCTATTTTTACCCCACTAAACTGATCCAGCTTCAACATAAAGTTGCTGTCAGCTAAAAGGCCTACCATCAAAAGAGCGCCAATTAAGGAGATACATGAGGTACGAACCAGTAAGAGAATACTTTTTCCTAAATCCACACCTTCGTTGCGCAAGTTAAGCAACACGGCAGCACTGGGAAAAATAATTACTGACCCTAAAGCAAATAACTTTCTGACCATTATACCGTGTCCCGTAAAGAGCAGCCCCAGCCAGCCTAGTAACCCTAGGAGGCCTAAAAGGTAAGATAATTTTCCAAAACCTAAGAGCTTAAGAAGAACAATGCCTCCTGCTATAACTCCTAAGCCAATTAAAATAGTTAACCGCGCATGATATAGGGGACCTTGAATAGCCTGAGGGCTGCCTAAAGTATACCCCTGATTAGTTATGCTGTCCTTTAAACTCTCTAAGTAAAGTGTATTATCTCCTAACCAGTCTGTTGATTTGGTATTGAAAAACATTCGTACTAAAATACTGCGGATATTCCTTTCTGTAACTGCCAGTGTATATCTATCCCGAGCTGCATTGGGAGTCATTTTGCTCATCTGAGCCGGGGCAATAGAATGAAGCCTAACTACGTTTTTCTCCAAAGCATTGGCTAGCTGATTAAAACCTTCTTGAGGATAAAACTCAATTAAGCCGACAGGTACTCCCAACTTTTTAATTTCATTAGCTACGAGTAAATACTTTCCGGGGAAACCGGGAATAGTTTTATCGTTAAAAAGTACTAAATCCAACCTCTTTATTTTTTGCAAAGACGCAAAAACAGCAGCAATGTCTTCATCTTCTGTATTTGACCAAGACTTAATTTGCACTTGAATATTTAAACCTAAGCCTTCTGCCAAAGCAATTTCCTTTTCTGGAAATCCAAGTCCAATACTCCGCAAACTGCTTTTCGTTATCGGAGCCCCGATTAGGTAAGGTCCTTCCGGGCTGTGAACCATTTTCATAGTAGGCAGCTTAATGCGCAGCTGATAGTTCAGCCGCTGAGCTAATTTCTCATCCATAGTCAATAAATAGTTATACCGGGGGTTAATTTGCTGTTTGACTTTAGCAAAATTAGCGTCTGTCTGCAGCTCACCGCCCCCTTTTATCCAAACTAAAGGATCTAAATCATCGGCTGACTGTTCTTTGAAAAAGACCCCTGTAACGCCAGCCCCCTTCAAATTCTCTAATACCTGTTCGTAGCTTTTACCGCTCTGCTGGGCGATTTGCAGCACCTCAGCATATTCTACACTCATCTCAACTTGACGATTTTTCGTTTCCTGCACATACCGTTGATACCCCAAGATCCCTGCCGCAATGGCTGCTGCAATGATCGTTAGTAATAAAATGGCTCCAACTAACTTTCTAGCCATACTCTGCCTCCTCCACTGAGACTATTACTGCAAGTCTTGCCAAATCTACAATTCACTAAAAGTATAGCATAGATAAGGTAACTTAGTATACTTTCCCTTAAATTTTCACATCTAACTCTAAATTTGTACTTTGAGGTATTGTGGTAAATGTCACCCAGCCTTTTTTAACTCGATACATTTGGCCGTTAATTTCCAGCATTACATCATCAATAGGTGTCTTTTTCTTTTTATCCCGCACAGAAATGCTAATATAGTTAGGTTTATTGGGCTCAATTTTCCGGGATACAACCCCTACTAAATAAGGAAAATTCTGCGGAACACTTCCCCCTTGTTCCACATCAAAAAGCTGTATCTTTAACTTATAGCAGGACTCCCTTAACCCCCATTGTTCCAATGCAGGAGAGCTGTAGACAACTACCTCCCAGGTACCCGCATCCGGATTGGGCACAGTTTCCGCTACCCATTCCTTGGCATTACTGCCATCAAATCCTTTTCCGGCAAATTCGCTCATGGCATATTCTTGTCCATCAGGTTTGATTAGATGCATGCGCACCTGCCCATGTAAACCGACAGCATCTTCCGGTACATTTAAAAGAGCCTCAAGACTGCCTGTCCCTTCCGGCACTTTAAAAAAGTATCTTTCAAACTGAGCCGCTCCTAAAATTCCATTGTAGTCCACCCTGTAATTATTGTCTTCATTTAACAAGGATGGCTTAATCACCGTAGTCAGCATAGATACCTCGGGCCCAGGAGAAGATAAAAACCGGCCATTTAAAAATGCTGTATAAATCCCCGGTTGATCAGGCAATTCATAATCTACAGGCAATTCTCTTTGGGATCCTTTCGGCATAGAAGTCATTTTAAACCAGGGTTTTAACCAATCTGCTGTACTGCTCCAAAAAACTACCTGATCCTTTGGTGCTGTATTTTTAACTAGGAAGGGCACCTGCCTCGGCAAGTATTCCCGAGCATATAAGCCCTCACCTATGCCTAACTGCTTGTTCCAAGTGTGGCTGGCTAAAGTCGACTGGAAATCAAACTTAGCTAAATTCTTCCAAGTTTGATTTATACTGATTAAGCCATAGCCTTCTTCAGCTTCATTAAAACCGCTGAGCTTTTTAGCCCCATTGGCTAAAGCTTTCTTCATTAGATCCGGGCTTACTTTCAGCCCCTTTTGATTAGCTCCTGTTAAAAGTAAAGCAGCAGCTCCGGCAACATGAGGAGCAGCAATGCTTGTACCTTCAGCCAACTTATATGGAGTTCCCGACCAGGTTGGATAGCAGGAAATAGCACTGCCTGGTGCCACAATAGTAGGCACCACCATTCCATCTTGGCGGGGCCCCATAGAGCTGAAATACCACAGGCTCTCTTTCTCCACATTCCAACCATAATCACTTTCCCACATTTCAGGGGAAATATATGCACCTACCCCTATAGCTCCTTTGGCATTTCCCGGCGTAGCCAAAGAACCTATGCCTGGCCCTTTATTGCCTGCCGCAGCAATAAAGAACATATTATTTTGCTTACTATAGTTGTCAATCAAATAAGTTAAAGTGTTATTGCCAAAAGTATTATCTTGATAATAGCCTAAGCTAAGGTTAACAATATTTGCTTTTTTCGCAGCCGCAACCCGTACTGCCTCTTCCAGCATGTCCCAATCAGTTTCACCCTGTTTATCCAAAACCTTAATGATAAGAAGTTTGGCCCCTGGGGCAACTCCTTGCAAAGTACCATTGGCTGCAGCCACTCCTGCAACTTGTGTCCCATGTCCATTGGCATCAAAACCTAGGTTGACTTTTTGTCCCGTACTTGCAATTCCACTAACTACAAAACCAAATTTAGAGCCAACTTTAGCTGACTTAAAGCTTAATTTCCCATGGCTTTGGCTATAAACTTGGGAAGGGGGTTCATCGATTAAACTGCCGTTGCCATTAGTATCTACATAAACAGTATCATATTTGCCTTTAGTCACCCGATCTGTAACTACAACCAAAAAATTCTCATCTTTTTGTCCATCAAAATTTATATCTAGATCGATTTGTCCTTCCTGCAAAAAGCCATAATGATAAATGCCGCTTTGGGTTGGAATGGTGCCTAGTAGATAATTTTTTTGGTTAAAAGTGATACTTTGCCCCTTACCAACCGAAGCTTTTGTATCAATTTCTCCCTCTTTGGAAAGATCGATAAAGTCAACAATCTTTTCCTCTCCGTGAGTTGTCTTCTGCAAATCGGGATGCAGCGGGTCTACTCCGCTGTCGATAATAGCAATAGTTTGTCCGCGGCCATCTACTTTCAGATCATCCGCAAATTTACTGACCCCCATTACATTTTTCGTAATATTTAAACTCTTGCCAGCTTGGACAGCTGTAACAGGCAGCTCATTCTTGACGATTTGCAAAGAATCATCATCTAAACTTAGTTTTCCTCCATTTTTAGAAGCTGCAGAATCGACACTCTTCCGGGCAACTGTTTTTTCCTGGAAACCGTAAGTTAAAGTTAAATTTTCCGGAACCTTTTGTTCCACCACTTCTAAATAACCAACTTCCCCTGTAGCTGTTAGGACAAATAAAGCATTACAAGGAGCCAAGTCCCTTAACTCCTGAAGGGATATTTTTTTCCCTTGGCGGTAAGCCACTGTTTGTCCTGAATAGGTGAAAGTTGTTGTTTCCTTTTGCAGCTCCACATCCATGGTTTTGGTAGTTAATTGGACTTTTTTCACTAGGCCATAATAGTCAAAACGGCTCTTTCTCTGATCTAAAAAATTGTTAATAAAGACAGCTGCCTGAGCCCTGGTCACAGGGGAGGAAGCACGAAAGGTACCATCGGCAAAACCTCCTACCAATCCCCACCGAGCAGCCAAAAGAACGCTGTCTTTGGACCAGGCTGGAATTTGCCCTAAATCCTTAAACTGAACATTCTTCTCTCCCTGCCCAATATAGCGCAGTGCCCTAACTAGGGTAGAGACCATTTCATCCCGACGAATTTTTTGATCCGGTCGGAAAGTACCATCAGCATAACCGCTGACTATTCCCAGCTCCCAGGCTAACTGGATATAATCCTTGGCCCAATGATTGCCGGGAACGTCACGAAATAATTTAGCGGAACCATGGACAGCTTGGACGCTATATTTCATATTTAAGGCTTTAATTAACATGACGGCAAATTCACTTCTAGTTACTGCTTCGTAAGGCATAAATCTGCCGTCCCCATATCCCTTAACAATATCCTTCGCATTGGCATAATCTATTCCTTGACTAGCCCAGTTTGTCTCTCCAACATCAGAAAAGGCGTATGCCTTTGGTGATAGGACAACACAGAAAATATGAATTAATAGAATCACCAATGCATAACGCCTTATTTGTTTCACGATTTTATCCCCCACTTAGTATTTACAATTACAACCAATTGTTGCTGCTGCTTAGAAAAAAAGTCCATATCGGAATTGAGCTGCCGCTAAATTATAAGTATACAGTGCTTCCATTACTGCATCCTCTTGTTTATGTAAACTATCGGCGGCCATTTCCATTTCAATTCTAGTAGCTACACCGGCCTTATATCTTAAAGCTGCCACTCGGTAAGTTTCCTGGGCATTTTTTAAACTAGTTTCCAAAGTTTTATATGCTTTTTCTGCAGACAACATATCAAAATAAGCCTGACGGATTTTCAATTCCGCATTCGCTTTAGTATTGGTGTATTGGGCTTTGCTGTTAGCTACATCGAACTCGGCCTGCCGGTAAGCAAAAACAATGGAAGGATAGTATTTTTTAGTTTGTTCAAAAGTTGCCTCAGCTACTTTAATAGTTTCCTGGGCAGCGATGACTTCCACATTGTTTTTTAAACCCCGTTCAATTTCCGCAGCTAAATCAATTTTAGCCGGATTATATGTAAATTTAGTAACCGGCTCAAAGGAAGTATCTAAGCTAAGCCCCAAAGATTTAGCCATAGCAACTTTAGCTTTGTCGTAACTGTTTTGAGCCTGAAAAACAGCCGCTTCCTGATTAGCTACTTTCACCTCATCTGCTATCACATCGCTTTGGGCAGCTACCCCTGCTTTATATTTGCTTTGAGTCAGCTTTAATTGTTCATTAGCCCTAGTTAAAGCAGTCTGGGCATTTTTCAAAGCCGCCTGCTGTTTCAACATTTCATAATAATTTTTTTCAACTTCCAGCTTTAAACTATCGGTACTAACCCGAGCCTTATTTTCAGCAATGAGCAAATTCATTTCAGCACTGATTGGGACTACATACTTTAACTTTGCTAAATCCAAAGTTGTTAAATACTCGTCTTTATATTTTTTGGCAGAGTACTTGGCCTCTTCCAGTTGAAGTTTTGCTTTCTCAACACTTAACTTATCAAGTTCCATTTGGTGGTTATTTTTTACAGCCAAATCCAAAGCTTGATCTAAAGTCAGCTGCATTTGACCACTTTCGGCAACTGCAGCGCCTGAGAGCATAATGCTCATGAGAAATAAGGAAACAAGCAATAAAGCGATTTGTCTTTTTTTCTTCACTCTGGGCAACTCCTTTAATTTTTTCTAGTTCTTTTCTATCCCACTTAATACTGAATTTGGACACTTACTCCTTTTACGGAGCTACTTTTAAGTAACAATATGTTCCTTTAATTATACACATAATCATAACCATAAATATAGCTATAAATATAGACGTAAAAAAACCGGCAAAGTTCCCCAAAAGGGAAACTACCGGATTTATTTAACTAACATTATTTCTTGATTTGTTTTATCGTAGCTGACTGTATAGCCTAAAAACTTAGCTGCATAGCGTAAAGCGATATAAGCTTTGCCTTGGGCAATTTTTACCGGAGCCGTCATTTTTACTCGATAACTGCTGTCCACAGCTTTTTCCTTATCTACAGCAAAATTAACTACCTTAGTTCCTGTTCTAAAAACGATTTGATTATTTTGTTTTTGCCAGGAGACTTGCCCATTTAATGCCTGGGCTAAGCCTTGCACAGGGACCATAGTTACACCGTGCTGTAGGTACGGTTTAGGTTTCAAAGCAACTTTTTGGTCCCCAATTATAAACCGGTTCTCTTGCAAACTAAGTATGACTTTATTTGATGAAATGCTGGAAGCTGCACTTTTTAACTGCTGTTTCAGCAATTCTACTGCTTTGGTTAGCTGGGCCTCTTCACCTTCCACAACATAGTCAGGTTTTAATCCTATTTTATTTATTTCCCTGCCCTTGGGAGTTAAGTAATTAGCTGTAGTAAGTTTTAAGGCGCCTCCGTTACTTAATTGAAAAACTGTCTGGACACAAGCTTTGCCATAGGTTTTGGTACCTACTAATCTGCCTGCCCCCTCGTCTTGAATAGCACCTGAAACAATTTCGGAAGCGCTGGCAGTTCCTCCGTCTACTAAGACAATTGTAGGAATTCCCAAAGGTTTGGTCAGGGATTTGAAGCTGCGTTTATGATTATTCCTATCTACTATAGTTAAAAGTATATGATTCTTCCGGACAAACATTGCTGCCACATCTAGTCCCGAATTTAAATAGCCTCCCGGATTGCCTCTCAAGTCAAAAATTAGGGCTTTCATGCCTTGGGATTTAAGCTTTTTAATTCCTTCCTCAAACTCCTCTCCCGCATTAGTGGAGAAAGTTGTCAGCTGCAAATAACCTATTTGCTGATCAATCATTTTTGTTTCTACTACATCCATAGCAATAACTTCTCTAGTTAAGGTAAAAATTAAAGGTTCTTTTTCTCCATCTCTAGCAATTTTTATATCCACAACAGTGCCTGCTTCTCCCCGAATCAGGCCTACCACATAATCTAAAGTTTTTCCTACTACATTTTCCCCATTTATTTCCAAAATACGGTCATTGGCTTTAATTCCGGCTCGCTCTGCAGGAGAATTTTTTAGAGGCAAAACAACAGTAGCATATTTATCCTTCAACTCAACTTGCATTCCTACACCAGTAAATTCCTGTTCGGTTTGTTGAATAAAATTGCTGTAATCCTCCGGTGAAAAATAAACACTGTAAGGATCATTTAGGCTCTTAACCATGTCCTCCACGTTATCTTGGTTCAGCTTACTTGCATCTACAGGAGTAACAAAGCTTTTCAAAATATGTTCTTTCACTTCTTGCAAAATCTGCTGTTGGTTTTCCCCCTTCCCAGCAGCCTGGGCCCAGTTAGGTGTAAAAACAGCAAAATAAGCAAAACAGAGAACAAAGCAAACTAGGAAACGACTTAATTTTACAAAATATTTATCCAAGTTAATTCCTCCAAGCTAACTTTAATTTTTAAGACTTCGACATCAGAAATTAAAATCCTCCCTTGCCTGGTTTAAGTTAGCTTGGTAAAACAATTTCTGCAGATCCATTTCCACCCTAATCAAATCAAGGGCTTCATTCATTTTTTGCCTTATTTTTTGTACCCTATTTAAAACCAGCAGCTCACTGCCGTCCTGAAAAGACAGCTTAGCTTTTCCTCTTTCTAGAGGCCGTACTTTATCTACGCTTTGCAGTACTACATAACCTAAAGTACCTTCATCTTTATACGTTGCTTCCCGGACTTTGACAGGAATTAAAACCAGGTGGTGAGTAATCAGTAAAGGCAAATCCTTGCTGTACCCTAAGATTCGTTTGGACTGCTGCCGGACTAGAACCAGATCTTTGGCATAAAGTCTGACTAGGTGGGCCAAAACTGTTTTGCTCTTTTTACTGATCTGAATTTTTTCCGGTCCCTTCAGCCAGATTTCTGTGTAATTTCCACCGTCTTCTCCAGTTATAGGGATAAAGCCGTTTAACCTAGGCAAGAATTCAACCATTTTTGAATTATCCATTTTTTTCACCACCTTGTTTTATTTACTATCATTATACCAAACACACGTTCTTAGTCAAGGAAGAACCTTAATGGCCTGTTGGAGCTCTGTAATAGCTGTTGTTAAATCATCTAACTTTTTTTCCACCCGGACTAACAAATATGCTGCCACCACCATGGGAAAGCCATAATTAGCGAATTGGGCTAACAGCGTATCCACAATCTCTCACCCCTTACAATAAAGAAATTTAGTTAAAGAAATGGGACTAGCTAAACTAGAGCCCCATTTCTATATTCTAAGCAAATCTTAGGCAATAATCTCCGTAGTATCCGTAGATATAATGCGGGCCCCGGCAATACTGGTTAAATCTCCTCCTGTAGTTTCAAAAATATTTTTTGCAATAATCGTTTCCATAGCTGTCTGTACTTCAGCAGGGGTCAACCCATCTTTGGGATCCGGCAGAGAAAGTGTTACCTTACTTCCCTTAGCATTTTGAAAGACTAATTCTAGCTTTTTAGCCATTAGATCACCTCCTTTCCGGTGTTTAACTTAGCTAATGCCTGTGGCTCTTAGCTTTCAGCTAAATCATTAGTGCCAATGCGGTGAATAGACTGAACCATCCGCTGCTGTAAACCGGCTAGGGCTTGGGCCGTATCAAAAACATCCTGGTCTGTTGCTGCTGTTTTAACTTTGCTGAAAGTAATGTTTTTTAAAATTGTGTTCCCTTTCCCATCTACACCGTTTTCCACTACAATACGTAAAACCGATTGAACAGGAGTTGCTACAACTGCCATGTGCCTCACCTCCTTCCTGATGGCTTTATTCTACCTGGGTTCTTGGGAAAACAAAAAAATCGCTCCCAAACGGGAGCGAAGAAGCTTTGGCAAATTTTAAATTGAGTTTTTAAGTTGCTGCTCGCCTAGGCTAGCCAAACTTTCTTTTTCAGCTAGATACCTACTTTTTCGTAAAGCTAATCCTAGGCTGAACCTTTAACTTGCCTTGCTGATCATATATTTTCAATTTTAAATAGTCAGTTTCCCAATCATTTTTCCCCTCCTTAATATTGTTTTAATTATGTAATTTTTTAGGAGGTTTTACTCTTCAAGCTAAATTTTAAGGCAAGGAACCTAAAGAAGCTTATTATTCCCCAGGATGACATTAAAATTAACATGGGCAGTAAGGGGAAAATGTATCTAGGCTGGCCTTCGAAAATAAAATAAAGGCCGGAAAAAAACATGATTGGTAAAAGCAAGGGCCAGTGGCTCCTAAGGCCAATGCCTTTGCCGGTAAAAAGCATTCTGCAGAAAAACAAGGCATAGAGGAGCAAAGAGTATGCCAAAAACTTATAAGCCTGGCGGGCTGTTCGATAAACCCACCAACGGTTCTCGAGGGGTTTGCCGTTAGTCAGCTTGTCTACGCTGTAGCTCACGTCCCAGGCATCGTTATAAATGTAATACCATTTTTTTAAGCCCAGCTTAATAAAGTCTCCCGGGTTTTCTAAAATCCATTTCCCGGCCAGCTCTTTACCTACCTTATCTACAGCCAGCTCATCCCAAAAACCTGTCTTAGGATTTTGATACTTAGCTAAAGGGCTGTTCGGCAGTTTAAAGGGATCCTGCCAGTGTCCTTGGGCATAAGGATTATTATTCAAATAAATAGTTATGCCTCCATTGGTAGAAATAGGAATAAAACGGTGAAAAACGTAATAGTTTCTAATAGTCCAGGGGCAAATAGTTAGGATAACAAAAAGAGTAACCCATAAAGTTTTTTTGCAGGAGGCTAAAAAGCTCATCTTCCGAACCAGAAGCAGCAGAAAGATAACTCCTGGGAAAAGCAGCATAAAAGGTTTAGTTAAGGCTAAGATCCCCGCTAAGATCCCCAGGATAGGGCCACTCCATTTGGCAGAAGTATATTTTAATGTAATAACTAAACTTAAGAGCAGGAAAAAAGTAAAAAATATTTCCGTACTTAAAACGCTTGTATAAGTAATGTTGCGAGGGGATAAAGCCAGCATCAGGGCGGCAAGAAGACCTACCCCCCTGTGAAAAAGTTCTCTGCCTAAAACGTACCCTAGGTAAATTATGCCTAGGGACATGAAAACATTAACTACTTTCGGCACTATTAAATAAGGGCCAAATATTTTATAAAGGAGTGCTAAAAAGCCGGGATAACCAATAGGCTCAAAAGCCGTGGGCAAACCATAGAGTTTATAACCTAACCCTTGGGCGATAGACAAAGCTCCCTGGTGGTATTTTAAAAAGTCGTAAACCGGAGCAGTGGGCACATTAAGGATCCAAAGGATTCTCAGTACAAAAGCTACTCCTAAAATTAATAATAAACTTTTCTTCATAGGACACTCCTAATGTTTTTTGATTTTACGTAAGGAAGAGCGAATTTTTAAAAGTTCCCAAAACATTTTGAGAGAATCTTTTAAGGCACTGACCCTAGTATCAGGAGAATTGACCCACTCTACAGGGTACTCGCAAATTTTGTAACCTAGCTTCCGGGCAATAAACAAAACTTCTACATCAAAACCAAAGCCCCAAATCTGCTGCTTCGGAAATACTGCTTGGGCTGCCTCTTGGGTAAAGCATTTAAAACCGCATTGGGTATCTTTAATCCTTGTCCAAAAAAGGAACCTTACGATGACATTAAAAGTCTTTCCCATAAGCACCCGGTAAAAGGGCTGGCTAACTTTAATTACTGAATTTTTTAAGGCGCGGGACCCAATAACAACTTGGTATCCTTCCTGAAACTTAGACCAAAACTTGTCCAGTTCCTCAATGGGAGTTGATAAGTCACTATCGGTAAAAAGGAAATACTGCCCCCGGGCCTGCAGCATACCATTACGGACAGCATATCCTTTACCCATATTTTGGGGGTTATCAATAACTCGTATATTAAGATCTTTTTTTTGAAAATCTTCGGCGACCTGCTTAGTTCCATCTTTGCTGCCGTCGTTGACTACCAGGATTTCGTAAGCATAATCCTTACCCTGTAAAAAAGAACTGATTTTTTGTAACGTTTTAGGCAAACGTTTTTCTTCATTATAGGCAGGAATAACTACAGATAAAAATATTCTTTGGGACACTATTTACACCGCTCTCGACTTGAAATAATTGCTTATACTTTTCAGATTAAAAACAAAATATTTGCTCAGTACATAGTTTAAAACTATGATAACAACATTAATCAGAATTTGACTAATGAATTTATCTATTTGCAGAAACTGTACTAGAAAAATCAAGCCAACTAAATTCACTAGAAAAGTTAAAATCCGCACTCCCAAAAATGCTGCTGCTTCCTGCCAAATAGAAGCTTGGCCCACAAAAACATACTTGCGGTTAGTCACAAAAGCAAAAGCAACTGCCAAAATGAATGCCAGAAAGGCACTTACTCTATAATCCAAATTAAGGTCCAAGCAAATTTTGTAAGACACAATATTAATCACCGTGGTTAAAACTCCAAAAACCAAATAAGCAGATATATTTAGTAGTCTTTTCACTCCATTAATCCTTTCTCTTACCCTGTCTTTAGTTATTGTACACAAAAAAAATGTAGTATGCATTGCTAATTTTTATTTAAAGCATTTTTCTTACACGGAGGAGTTTTAATTTGCTAAAATATTTTTATAGGAATTTGGCAACCCTGGAACATTTTTGTTTTATTCTAAGTCTAAATAAGTAGAAGCCTTTTAGGAGGTGAACCATTTTAATTCCGGCTTATTTGAACTACATAAATTATGGTTTTAAAGGGGTGTTACAATGGGTTTAGAATTAAAGAGTATTGGAAAGAAATTTTGTGCCGCATTAGTGACTTTAGGCATGGTGTCCACAATCGTTTGTGCCGCACCAGCTGCTTCTTATGCCAGCAGTCCTGAAATTTCATCTTGTGATCCGGAAAATAGGGATACAGATATACCGGTAGATACAGATATTACTATTAGATTTTCCAAAAGTATGAAGGCATCCACTTTGGAAGATGAAGACAATATTTATTTAGTTAAAGATGGTTCCAGCAGACATGTGGAGTGTGATTATGACTACAATAGTTCCACCCGTACGGTTACCATTACGCCTCATGATGACCTGCAGGAAGATACCAAATACTACATTTACGTTACAAATGATGTAGAAGATTCCGACGGAAATGCATTTGAGGGCGATGGCTGGTACTTTACTACAGAAGAAAATTCGGATTCAGATTCCGAATATATTGAAGATCGGGATCCAGACGATGGGGATGATGATGTCCCAGTAGACACTAAAATCACTTTTTACTTCACCGAAGATATGGATGAAAATACAGTAGAAGATACGGACAATATTTATTTACGGAAATCAGGCTCCAGCAGGGATATTGACATTGATATTAGTTATAGCACCTCATCAAATAAAGTAACTATTACTCCCGATGAGGATTTAGATGAAGATGAAAGTTATATAGTTTATGTTACCGATGACGTGAAAACAGAAGATGGAGACCGCATCGATAGCGAGAGCTGGGAATTCACAACAGAAGCAAATTCTAATGATGAAAGCAATGTAGAAATATCCAGTACAGACCCTGATGCTAATGATACAGATGTCCAAGTTGATGCGCCTATTACCATTAAATTTGATGGGAAACTGCGTTCCAGCACTGTGACTACCGATAACATTTATCTGCGCAAATCCAATTCAAACTCCGATATAGATTGTAATATTAGTTACAACAGCTCTACTAAAACAGTAATTTTATCTCCTAAATACGATTTAGACGAGAATACTACTTATACAGTCTATGTAACAGATGATGTCCAAGATGAAGATAGGAACAATTTGGACTCATACAGCTGGAAATTTACAACTGAATCTGCGGAAACAGATGCTGAAGTTTATCTAAAAAGTCCTTTACCGGGCAGCACAAGTGCACCTATTTCAGGAGGAAACTTTTATGCCATATTCTCCAATGGCTTAGAGGAAAGTACAGTTAATGAAAGCAACGTTTATTTAACGAAAAAAAGTACTCCAACTGTCTTAATACCTGTTAAGGTCAGCTACACCAGCAGTTCCTATACTATCCATATTACACCGGTAAGTAATTTGGAATATAACACTGAATATACCATCTATTTATCTTCTTTCATCCAAGATGAAAATGGCAAATATATTGAACCAGTTAATTGGAGCTTTAAAACCGTAACTAATCCTAATCCGCCAAGTACCACTCCAAGTACTAACACTGGCACTAAACCAAGTACTGGTTCAACGGGAACAACCGTAACTGTAAAACCAGGTAATTCCAAAACTACAACAATTATCGTTAACGGAAAAACCTTAACCTTGACTGATGCTGCACCTTATACTAAGAATCAAAGAACTATGGTGCCCTTCCGGGCTCTCTTAGAAGCTTTAGGCGCCACCGTCCAATATGATACCAGCACACCAAAGCAGCCAAAAATTATCTGCAAATTAAACACAACGCAAATTGTGCTGAAAATAAATCAAAAAACTGCTATGGTTAATAACCAAACTAAAACCTTAGATGTGGCTCCGGAAATCGTCAAAAGCAGAGCCATGATTCCATTGCGGTTTGTCAGCGAATCCCTGGGAGCTACTGTAGTTTGGAATAAAACAGCTAATACTATTACAATTACGAAATAAGGGAACCAAGGGGACGGTTCTCTCGGACTAAAAATGCTAACCAAAAAGATCCTAGTTGGAAATAGGTGAAAACCTAAATCCAATCTTGGGGTCTTTTTTGTTAGGCAGTTGCGTGCAAACCAAGGGAACCGTCCCTTTGGTCATTATGCCATTTACTGCATTTTCTGCAATTAATTCACCATTGTTGACAGTAGCCCATTTTGTTAAAATAAAGCAGTTAACAATATTATGTTAACCGGTAATAGCATTTACCGATTCAACTTTTAAAGCCTAGCTTTAGCACAGCTAGGCTTACATAATTGCTCTATGTACTTTCATTTAAGCTTAAATGTAGAAGTAAGCATAAAAAGCACCTGTTAACAGATGCTTTAAAGCAGATCTTGATATTTTTGCCGACCATATAAAACACGCATGATAACCACAGAAATATAGCTGTAAATCTCGTCTAAATCATCACTTGCTTTTGGGGTGAATTTTATGCGGTAGTTATTGTCTGCCATGCTTTTTTCTCATCTTTGCAAAAACATCTTCTCCATCTAAAAGCGGCTCCCCATTTTCAATTTGTGCTTCTGCTTCAGCCAGTTTTTTATATAAATCCGCTCGGGCTATCTCTCTCTTATAGGTGTCTATACTCATTATGACTAAATCTCCATAACCGTTTTTAGTTATAAAAATTGGCTCCTGTTTGCTATGACAGAGTTCTGAAATTTCAGCTGTATTTCTCAAATCCTTTATTGGCCTCAGGAACCAAGCAGGAACCAAGGGGACGGTTCTCCTGGCTCAAAATGTACCTAAAAGGTCTTAGTGAAATGGGATTAGAAAACAAAACCCATGAAAAAGGACATTGAAGAAACAACCTCCTATTGTAGAATCTACAGTAGGAGGTTGTGTTATGATTAAGAAATGTTAACGCTTTTAAAAATTTTTTAACTTTATCTAATTGAATACAAAGATACCTATAGCAAAACCTTATTGCGGTCAAAGGTACATTTTAATTTTTTAATCGTCCCAATGTTTTAGTCTATTGCCCTGAAAACCAGAGGAACCGTCCCTGCGGTCCCCTACGTGATATGTTCTGCTTGCTTAAAAAGTGTTAGCTGCTTTAAAGTAGCAAAAACTATTACCAAATCTGATTCCAGCAGTTTTTCATCAGCAGTAGGATTACTTATTACTTCATCACCACGGCGTATTGCTAATATATTAATGCCATATTTTTGTCTAACCTTTACTTCCTGCAAAGTATGGTCTATTAATTCTGACCCGTTAGGGATAACTAACTCGTCAAGGCACAGCTCTTCCGAACTATGCAATATGTTATCTATATATTCAATACTGGCAGGCTTTAAAAGAGACATTGCCATTTTTCTTCCTCCAATGCTTGAAGGATTAATAACCTTATCCGCTCCTGCACGTAATAATTTGTCTTCCGACTCTGCTTTTTCAGCTCTTACCACAACTGTTGCATTATTGTTTAGGCCTTTTGCTGTTAATGCAATTAAAACGTTATCACCATCCTGAGGCAAAGCCGCTATTACCCCTGCACACCGTTCAATCCCTGCAGCAGAAAGGACTTTGTCCTCTGTTGCGTCCCCAATAATGTAAGGGGCCTCTTTACTTAAATTTTCTAAGATTTCCCCATCCTTTTCCTCCAAATGGTTTTTGATATTTTCCCCTCAACGATTGATCCTGCTATGGCCCCAGTTATATAAGTAATAAGACCTATTCCAAGGGGTATGATAACTAAAGCAAAGATTTTTCCTAATGTAGTTTTAGGAACTAAGTCACCATATCCCACCGTTAACACAGACGTAAATGTCAACCACAGCCCTTCAAAAAAACTAATTTTTTCAGTGGCACAAAAGCCAATAACCCCAACCACCAATAAGATTACCATGCTAAATACAGAAATAAGTATTTGTTTTCGTGAAAACATAAAAGTCATCCACCAATCGTGACTAGGATGCCAAGGGGACGGTTCCCCTGGCTTTCTCTTTATCGCCCTTGAGCTCATACTAGACCTTTAAAATTACCCCTCTGCTTATACCCGTTAATCTTGCTATTTGCCTTGTGGATAAGCCTGCATTTTTGAAAGCTATCAAAAAGCTGTTTCTTTTATTTTTATCTAGAGTTTGAACTTCCGTACAATGCCGTACATTAGATATTCTTTTAATAATTTCAATTGCTTCATTATCCGTCAATTTTCTGTATTCTTCTATGTCTAAACAATGATCATTGTTACTTGCCAAATGAAACGCTTTAAACCTTTCTACAGCTGTTTTTCTATCATTACTAAATAGGTCTAATGCAAAGTCAGTATCTAAAACTGTACTTTCTTTTAAATATTCTGAATAACTACTCCATTTATAAGTTGCAAAATCCTTTACTATACCTGCCTGTAAAGGATTTTGATGGATGTATCTTAATACAGTTAAAAAATAGCTTTCATCTTCAACTGTTTCGCTTTTATATCTATCCTGAAATAAATGTCCGCAACGGCCATATTTCCAATTATACCAATACACATAGCTAGCCCCTATGCGCCGCATAATAATTCCTAATTCTTCTTGCCCTTCCTTAAGAAGCAAATGAATATGATTTCCCATTAAACAATATGCGTATATCTGATAACCACTTTTTTCTTTGAAATCTTGTAATGTTTTAAGGTATTTTAAAGAGTCTTCCTCTTCCTCAAAGATTGTCTGTCGGTTAATTCCTCTTAAGACAATATGGTATATTCCGCTTTTACTTTTTTCCCTTCCTGTTCTTGGCATCTTTTAACCACCTTTTACCATAACATGTATAACGGAAATATGCAACCAGAAGAACCGTCCCTTTGGTACCTTCAACCAGAAGAACCGTCCCTTTGGTACCTTTGGTACACATGTACCCCTGTCTTATTTGAGCCTTTTTGCCAAAGCCCTTGTTGCTGATTTCTGAGCCCTTGAAAATCACTATAAACAACATCTAATAAATATGTTATTTCATCATCACTTAAAATTTTGTCGTCTCTTTTTCCAGCCGTAAGGGAAAAATCGTCTCCTTGCACTTCAAAGTATAAGCTGATTCGCACTTCTTCACCATCATAATAGCAATAGCCTGTAAACGTAACAAGATTACCTTGTTCCTCCCAATTAGGCTCAGCAAAAAATGAATCAAGAGCTACGCCAACTTCCACCTCCGGATAATCAGCAAAATAGCCAAACCAGATAGTGTCCAAAGGTGTAAAATAATCTTCAGCAAAAGTAGTGGCTGAAGCAACATTGCTCAAATCAGAGGTTAGGCCATCTTTTACAGCCGCCACCCGATAATAGACAGTTTCATTATTATCATAGCCGTAAACAAGCACACAATAATCATCATACCAATAAAAGCGCTGTTCTGCCCCGCTCTCATCGGTAAAAGCCTTAAAAGGGCCTGTCGGACTGTCACTATAATAAACATAATAAAAATCAGCATCCTCCACCTGATCCCATTTTAATTCAACGGCATCAGTTGAGACAGCTGTTGCTATCAAATTTTCTGGGCTATGTAAAAGGGCAGTGTTGGACTTGGTCCAAAAATTTACGATTACTCCATTTTTCAGTTGACTCTTATCCTCAGCCAACAACCCTTTATTGATTAAAATGCTATAGTGGGAATTAGGCAAATAATCTCTAGTTGGTATTACTACAACAGTCCTCTGATCATCATTCAGAGCCACCTTACTAGGATGCTGCAGCAAATTATTATCGACAATATTAATATTATTGGAATTAACAGTATAAGGATTTAAAGTCTTATTAAATTTTATTGACCAAGCTTTAGTCAAATCAATGTCGTTAAATACGGTGGGCCCTTGAAATTCGGTATATTCACTTAACTCTTTACTCTCTACCTCAACCTGGCACACAGCACTTAAACTTTCATTTTCCGTAGTTGCGACAATTTTGCAATTACCGCGTTGCTTAGCAAGCACATAGCCAGTGCTGTCTACAATAGCAATATTCGTATCACTGCTTGACCACTTAACATTTTTAACGCTGGCATCTTGCGGCGAAAGGTTAGCCACAAGTTGATAACCCTCTCCTTCTTTTAAATTTAATTGACTTTGATTTAAGGAAATAGCAGTTACAGGTATATAGTTTTCCAAACCAATAAACTCAAAGCTATCGTTTTCCGGATATACTTGGACATTAGAGTTGATGACTTTATTCTTAGTATAATAGTAAATTTCAAAGAGCGATATTTCTCCATCATTATTACGGTCTGCAGGATAGTAATTGGTTATGTATCCGCAACCCTTGACCAAAGCATTTGTAAATTCACCACCAAAGCCCCAATCCGGCGCATAGGCTGTATCAACTGAAGTTTCGTCTTTTGAGGCTGCAGTTAGCACCTTGAATTGGGAACTTGTCAGAAAGCCCTTTAATTGTTCTTTGCCAAAAGCTTTTTTGACGGCTTCGTTAAATGCTGCTTGCTGCTCTTGGAGCACAGGATCCGTTTGACTAGTATCTTTATTAATAAAGCCGCCGGAAAAACAAGAATCTAGGATAACTACTTTAGTACCTGGAATAGAACTTAAAGCGCTTTCTAGTTCATCGACATTTAAGCTGTCCTCATAATAGTAACTATCGACGGCCCACAAATACGCTTGGCCATAATTATCTAGAGCTCCATGGCCACTGTAATAGAAATAGGAAACATCATCGTCATCGGCATCTTTAAAAGCTGCTTTAATAGCTGAAAGCATTTGGGCTTTAGTTGCATTATCAACCCGCTTAATTGCAGAAAAGTGCTCTTTAGCAGTGCCAAATCTACTCTTTGCTAAAATATTATCCATTCTATCCAGATCAGCAGGAGGTCCATTTAAATCGTTGCCATCAATGTACTGATAATTGCCAATCAATAAGGCTCTGTAAGTTCCTTGGGCATTTGCATAACTGGGAGTTAATAAAAATAAAAACAGAAACACCCCAAGCAAAAATATTTTTTCTATCCTTCTTTGCCAAACCATAGCTTTACCCCTTAAACATAATTTACTTTTTTTGTCTTAACTTTTTTTATTATACAAAATTTAATTGCTAATTCCTACCTTTTTTCTTACTAAAAATAGCCACAGTCAGCAGATCATGTTATTTGCTGCATGTTTTGCAATTAATCCCCCATTATAAATATACGATTTTTGATAAGATACGGACAAGGTTAACAATATTGTGTTAACTGGTAATAGCATTTACTAATTCAACTTTAAAGTGGGGTATAGTGGTCTAAAAAGCATGCTCACACAAGCCAAGCTAACCACCTGCGGTAAATTTAAAAGAGGATAGCCAATTTGGTATCCTCTTTCAGTGATTTCGGACGGTCCACGGTCCCCTTGGTTCCAGAAAAAAAGAAGAGCCAAGAGAACCGTCCCTTTGGCTCTTTTTTTTGTATAATTTATGAAAATTGAAACTTTAACATAAAAATTTTTTAAATGCAAATACTATTTATAAATCAACAGAAATAAGGGCTTTCCATTAGTAAATTTCAAAAGACTTTGGTAGCATCTATGGAATTAATATCCAAGTATGTTAAATATGGTGTCATGTTTGAATAAAGAGGAAATAAATAATTTTTCGAATGGAAAAACGCTATCAAGAGCGTGAGCAAAACGGGTTTACACCCAAATGAAAAAAACATAAGTTCAAGCAATGAAAGTAGTGTTATAAAAACAAGCACAGTAATGCTTGTTCAGCTGTTGACCGGTTAAGTCAACAAGTTGTTTTTATGTAAGCGTAAAACAAGCCAGAAAAACCGCCCCCTGGTTTCCTGGTGTTTTGGGAAGATTATCGCATTACCGAGAGAAATTAACTAGGTGGGTAGTATTTGACGCTTACGTCCCCTTGGTTTTAAATTGCTTTGAAGGCAAAAAAACACTGCCATGTTATTTACTGCATTTTCTGCAATTAATCCACCATTGTTGACAAAAGGGTATTTTGCTAAGATAAAAACAGGTTAACAATATTATGTTGACCTGTAATAGCATTTACCGATTCAACTTTTAAAGCCTAGCCTTAGCACAGCTAGGCTTACATATTTTTTTAGGTATAACGAAAAAGCACCCCAAACAGGAGTGCTAAGAAATAAAAACGTTTTAAAAATAAATGAACCAGGAGAACCGTCCCCATGGTGCAACCCATGGTGCAACCCGTGATGCAACTTGGAGTCTTGCACTATTGAAGGAAGCAAGAGAGCCATCCCCTTGGTCAATTACAAAGGCCCAATCCAACCAGACTCATAATCTGTTACCACTGCACCAGCACTAGTTTCTCTCCAATCACGTATACACGACAATACTTCAGTTATCAAATCACCAAACATTATGTAATAATCAGGATTAACAACATATACTGATAATAGTTTATCCTCCTGGACATTCATTATAATTTTTTTATCAAGTAATTGTTCATAAGATGGGTCTTTGCTTGTTCCTTTTGTTTGTTCGTTTACTTCATCTTCCTCTCTATAATATAGAGAGTACATACCTACTCTACCCATTGGGGAATCTTGATATTCTGATGCCTGGAGTGCAAATCCTTTAATTTTTATGTTAGTCCGTAAAAATAAATCATGTTTATGATGTTCAACAAACGAGTGAAGCATCTTAGAAGCCTCTAGTAAATGAATTATTATAGAACTTTCTTCATCATCCATTCTCTCCATTATAAAGGAGTGTTTAAGTAGTTCATCTAAACGATCAACAATATCTTCTAAATCAATATCGGCAATTTGATATCCTAGATATTGAACATCTGCAATTACCGGACCTACTGAATCTTTTTCTAATTCATATAAATCGAATGTATCATGTTTAACTTCATCACAGTATTCTAGCTGATATTTTAACTGATAGGGTTCTCCGTCTTCATCATATAATATTTTAGCTTCATCATTCATATGTAATATGTAATTTTCGGGGTTACTATCATCAATTATGATATCGCCATAATCGAAATATACACAATATCCTTCTAGTAGCATTTCCATGTATTTTCTTATTTCAAGCATTGCTTGACTCATTTCGTTTTCAGCATATCTGTATACTCTCTCATTTAAGGCTCTATGGCTTTTTTCATTCCAAAGTTCATAAGCAATAAAAATTACTGGAATGGAAATTAGGCTAGCAGCTACATTTACTAGCAATCCTTTAATATCTTCTGGTAATCTAACAGCCAAGAAATATAATAGTACACCAAAAACAGTAACTACTGATTTTGGCCATATTTTTAACCATATTCTTTTTATAGAATCTTTCACCTAATCACACCCTTTTTAATCAAACCCTGTTTATTTTCCTATAGGCACTTTATCCTATTATACTACAAAACCTGGTAGGAATTGTTGAAACAGTTGAAAAGGCGATTGGTTGGAGGAAGGATGGGTTGTTTTTCAGTGGGTTTTGAAGAAGTTTTTTATCCAGCAGAAGCAGGTGGACATGAACTAATAGAAAAAGACCCTGGAACTCAGGATTGCTCCCTTGTCCACAAGGTCTTTTTAGCTGTTACTTATAACCCAGAAGAACCGTCCCTTCGGTCACCCTTCGGTCACACTTCGGTCACAGGGAAAATAAGGCCCGGACTTCTTTTTCAAAGCCGTATTTTTTGAAAAATTCAATTAAAGCTACTTCAAATATCTCTCTTTGGCTAATATTTTTTTCTTTACTAAAATCCTTAACCATTTCGGCTAAATAATGGGACATACATAGGGATTTAGTAATGGTAATCCCACCAATAACGTATCTGGGAATTGTTCCACTTTCATTTATGGCAAGCAGCTCAGCTAATCTATCTCTATTTTTGTTAATCATTTGCAACATGGGTAAAAGATTTTTGATAATAACCTCTGTTTCATATGCGTCATCCTCTGGATTATCATTATCCAAAGGCAAAGGCTCTGCCTCTGTAGGCTGCTCTTCAGTTACTGTACATTTATTAAGAACATAATTTTTCTGTTCTAAAGACCAAACATAACCCTTCCCCTTCATATACTCAGCCAAATCATGATGATCTCGGAAGCTTAACTTTTTGGCAATTTCCCGTGGATCTAAACCAGACTCAAAAAAACTGATGACTTTGGAAACTTTACTAGTTTCCATATTTAGCACTGGATAATCTAGTTCAGCAGTTTTTAGAACATATGTCTGTTTGAAATTGTCCCACAAATAACCATGCCTGCGCATATACATATCCAAGGTACGATAGCTTTTATGCCCTAGTTCCGAGGCAATTTCATCCCTTGTTTTTCCTTCTATTAACCTTTTTAAAATAAACTTATCATCATAATTCTGAAGACCCTCACATTTCTCTGCTGCTTGCATAAACTCAATCCCCTTTAATAATTAAAGCATATTTATGGAAGCGCTTAAATCTTCTAAACTGGCGTGGGTATAAATTGAAGTTACTTTTAGATTAGAATGTCCTAAAAGCTTTTGCACATGGACCAAATTAACACCTTTCTTTATTAAATTAGAAGCAAAGCTGTGCCTTAAAATATGGGCCGAAACCTTCTTTTTCCACCCCAGTTTTTTCGTGGCTTCCCTTAAAATACTATTTACATAAACGTCACTTAACCCTCCCGTTTTGGCTGTTACAAAAAAAGTTGCAGTAGCTACCCTAGGACGTTCACTCTCTATATAACTTTTTAACTTTGTGTGTAAGTTGTCATTAATGGGTATAAAACGTTCTTTCTTTCCTTTACCGTTTTTAACGTGAATCACTTTATCTACTAAATCCACATCCTCAATTTGTAAGTTCAGACATTCACTAATGCGCATGCCCGTATAGAAAAGAGTAAATACCACTAATTTAACTAAAGGCTGCTCAATTTCTTGTAATAATTCCTCGAACTCTTGTTCAGTTAAAAAAGTTCTTTCCTGCTGCTGCATTTTGAGAGGTTCGATTTCTAAAGTAATATTCCAGTTGCAGAGTTTCTTTTTATACGCATAATTCCAGAAAGACCTTAAAATATATAAATTTCTATTTCTGCTTGCGGTTTTCAAATTTCTAGTACTCTTTAAATAAAATAGATAGTCCTCAATATCGCTACTTTTAATTTCATCTAAATACAGTGGGCAATTATATTTTTTTTCTAAAAAGAAATTAAAAGATTGTAAATCCAAACTATATGCTCTGATAGTCGCCTTACTTTTATCCTTAGTTATGAGGTAGTTTATAAAACTTTCTATACTTTCGGTGAATAACAAAACTGTGCAACTCCCTTGAAGTATCTAACTAATAATAATTAAATACATTTCTGCCATATTTTGCACCTATTAAATTATTTTATGACCATTTTTTATAAAAACAAGTCAAAATAGACTTATTAATTAATAAGTAACAATGAATTTATAAGGAATTTTTTACATTAATAATTTGTGAATTATTTTATATTTTATACATTTCTTTGAACAACTTCGATGGTTAAAAAAAGTTACACCCATTAGGTGTAACTGGAAGTAACATTCTAACTAATTTGACTTATTTTAGCCTGAAAGTAACAAGAAAATAGAAAAACAAAGTAAATTATAATGAATAAGCTTGTAAGCCTATAATTTATCATAAATATCATTTAATTTTCTTTTATAAAAGCATTATTTATCCACATATTTAATAATATAGGGATAACAAATATTCATTTATCCACAATTCTCTAACCCCTGCTGCTATTAGCCTTTTGAATTACATAATTTACTGCGTATAATTTTTGTATAAGTGCTATTAACGCAAAGGAGATCCAAATTAAATTTAATAAGGCCATTGACAAAGCTACACTAATTAACAATGGTGGGTCTACACAGAATACAAGTGATGATACTTTGGAGGATGGCGTAGTATCTTTTACGCCTATGAACGGAGCGCCCGCTGTAAATGCTGATAATGCACTAGCAACAATCAGTAATGATAACAAGACTGTTACGATTACAGCCAGTGGTGCTGAATTTTTTAATGGGAAATACAACATTGTTATAACTAGTGCTGTTGAAGATGCCGACGACAACGCAATGGCTGAGTACACCTACATTCTTGATGCAACTGACAACACCAGACCTACCTTAACTGGCCCTGTTTATGAGGCAAATGATCAAGCTAGATTTACCTTCTCAGAGGCAATGAACATTGCTAGTGATGATGCTCTTGAAGCTTTATTAACTGTTACTGATGAAAATGGCGACCCTGTTGATGCAGACGCTAATGACTTAACTGATTTAGCTGCTGATGGCAAGTCGTTTGTATTTGATACCACTGCTATTCCTGCAGGGGAAACTTATACAATTAAACTTACCGGTGCTGCAGACTATGCAGGTAACTTAATTACTCCAAACCCTGTAACATTCACTGTTGAGAACAAAGATGTTGACACCACTGCTCCTAGTGTTACTGCCGAAGTAGTCAGAGAAGGAGTAATGAAACTTACATTTTCCGAAAAAATTAATGTTCCCGTAGGTGGTGTTATCGGCACATATGACATTGGTGGTGGTCCAGTTGATATTGATACTATTGATGGAAATGCTACCATCGATGCTACTGGTAAGGTAGTAACTGTTAATTCCGCAGGCTTCACTGGTTTGTTAAATGTGACTATTGCTGGCTATAACGATTTAGCTGGTAATGCTGGTACAGCTACATCAAAGGTATTAAATTTTGTACCTGATAATGATGGTCCTACTGTTTCTAGCTTTGAAATTAAAAAGATTGATGGTGTAAACAACATAGTAGTGACCTTTAATGAAGACGTTGCATTATCTGCTGGCGATGTTGATATTACTGGTACTTTTGTAGATGAAGATGGTGTTGAGGCCGCTGTAGCCTTTGATGATGCAACCTCTGCACTTTATGACCCTGATGAAGATGGCTTTACTAAAATGATAAGAATACCTTTGACTGGTGCTGAACTGGGCACCTATGAGGTAACTATTAACACTGGTTTTGCTACAGATTTACTTCTGAATGGCAGTGTGGAAAAGGAGATTACCTTCACATTATCTTCGAACACCAATGATGATACTGTAAAGCCTAAAGTAAGCGACGGTGTTCAGGCTAATTTAGCTGATGATGATCCTACTGACGGTTGGGACGGTATTGATGTACAAGTTGCTGACAACAACACTGTAGAAGTGGAATTCTCTGAAGAAGTAGATCAAGCTACAGCTCTAAACGTTGCAAATTACCTGGTTGAAGGAAAGCAGGTATTCACAAAGGCAGTATTTACTGATGCGAATAAAGATACTGTTCGCTTAACTTTAAAAGAGGGCGAAGTTGCAATTAACTCTAATTACCAGTTTACAATCAAGAACGTTAAAGATGTTGCTGGTAATGTCATGGATACTGTAAATACTAACGTTCTATTTACTGAAAACGTAAGACCTACTGCTACAGCAGAATTAACTGATCTTAACACCATTACAGTCACTTTCAGTGAGCCTGTAACAGTGGCTAACTTCGATGGTACTGATGTTGATGTATTTGTAGGGACAACCGCTGAGGGTGAGGGTGCACCATTTGCAGTAGCTCAAGTAAATGTACCTTCCGCTACTGACAAGGAATTCACAATTACTTTAACAGACGATCTAACTCCTGAAGAATATGCTCAAACTATTACAATTAGGTTCGTAGCTGGTACAGATATAGATGATGCGAATGGTAACGTTTTATCTCCTGTAACTGTAACAGTTCAGAAGTAAGACATACTTTAAAGGCAAGACTCTCAACGAGGCTAGGGGAAACCAAGGGGACGGTTCTCCTGGTTTGAAGTAAAAACTAAAAGACTCTGTGGACAAAGGAGCAATCCTAAGTCCCAGGGTCTTTATCGTTTTCCCCTATTTAGTCGGTAAGTAACAGTAAGAAGGTAAGCGTCAAATACTACCTACCTAGTTAATTTCTCTCGGTAATGCGATGATCTTCCCAAAACACCAAATAGGGAGGACTATTCTTTATGACAAAAGCAGAAAAACTAGAGCTAAGAAAAGAATGGGAAGCACGGGTAACTGCTTTTAGAGCCAGTGGGCAGAGTACGTCAGCATGGTGTGCAGAGCACGATATAAAACTTCCTCAATTACGGTATTGGCTCCGGAAGTTTAAATCCGTAGATACTACCTATACTCTAAAAGATAATTGCGGAAATTAGTCGAATTAAAAATACATGAAAAATATACCTATTGCCACCACAAATACAATTAATGATTTGCAAAAGCGTTGTGAACAACTGGAACAGCAAAATGCTGAACTAACCGCCAAGTTGAACTGGTTTGAAGAGCAATTTCGTCTCAGCCAACAACGGAGATTCGGATCATCAAGTGAGCGAACAATTCCAGAACAGCAGCAGCTTTTTGAAACCAATGAAACCAAGGGGAATGAAACCAAGGGGACGGTTCCTCTGGTTTATAAGTAACAAACAAAAAGACTCTGTGGACAAAGGAGCAATCCTGAGTTCCAGGGTCTTTTTCTATTAGTTCCATATCCACCTGCTCCTGCTGGCTAAAAAACTTCTTCAAAGGAAACCACGGAAACCAAGGGGACTGAAAATGAAGTGTTTAACCTTGCAACAGCCTGGGCAAGTCTAATTGCTTTAGGATTAAAGCATATAGAAACTCGGAATTGGAGTACAAAATATCAAGGAGATTTATATATCCACGCTGGTAAAACTCTTGTTCCTTTTGACTATTTGCGTACTAAGCTAACAAGGGAAGATCAAAGTGCTGTTTTAGAGGTTTTATCCTGTAAGTATGGAGAGTATAATAAGATTCCCACAGGATTTATTATTGCTAAAACATATTTAAGCGACTGTCTTCCTATTAGACAAAAATTTGCGGATTACGCAATTGTCGGGGACGATTTGCAGAGCAAATACCAAAAAATTAGTGGTTTAGAGTTTCAGCTGGAGACTATAGCCTGGGAAGAAACGCGTGGATACTTGAAAATATTAAGGAAATTGAAGCTATACCGGCTAAAGGAAAATTAAATATTTGGGAATATAAATAGAAATCCAAAAAAGATTAAAACCATTGAAGATAGCCTGGCTCAATCGTTAGATAAGAAAATGTTATAATCGCGGATCTAACCAAAGGGACGGTCCTCTCGGTTATAGAAACGTTTTCTAAAATAGAATCAACAGAGTGAAACCAAGGGGACGGTTCCTCTGGTTTATAAGTAACAAACAAAAAGACTCTGTGGACAAAGGAGCAATCCTGAGTTCCAGGGTCTTTTTCTATTAGTTCCATATCCACCTGCTCCTGCTGGCTAAAAAACTTCTTCAAAGGAAACCACGGAAACCAAGGGGACTGAAAATGAAGTGTTTAACCTTGCAACAGCCTGGGCAAGTCTAATTGCTTTAGGATTAAAGCATATAGAAACTCGGAATTGGAGTACAAAATATCAAGGAGATTTATATATCCACGCTGGTAAAACTCTTGTTCCTTTTGACTATTTGCGTACTAAGCTAACAAGGGAAGATCAAAGTGCTGTTTTAGAGGTTTTATCCTGTAAGTATGGAGAGTATAATAAGATTCCCACAGGATTTATTATTACTAAAACATATTTAAGCGACTGTCTTCCTATTAGACAAAAATTTGCGGATTACGCAATTGTCGGGGACGATTTGCAGAGCAAATACCAAAAAATTAGTGGTTTAGAGTTTCAGCTGGATACTATAGCCTGGGAAGAAACGCGTGGATACTTGAAAATATTAAGGAAATTGAAGCTATACCGGCTAAAGGAAAATTAAATATTTGGGAATATAAATAGAAATGCAAAAAAGATTAAAACCATTATCGGATAGTGAGTGTCACTCATCCAACTTAATGCTTAGTTATTATTAGTTACAGATTGGCCTGCAAAGTTAGCAACTACGTTGCCTTTTGCATCTTGCAAATCAGTTGTACCAGTTGCAGCATAAGTTACTTCAATAACATCACCATTTGCAATTGGAGTTCCAGCATCCAAAGTGATAGTTACCGTAGTTCCAGATACAGCGACACTGGATACTGTAAGGTTAGAAGGCGTACCTGCAGGATCTTTTACTACAGTAAATGCAGCAGGATCCGCAGTAGTGCCAGCCAATGCTTCATCCAAAGTCAGTTCAACTGTAGTTGTCGAGTTAGATGCAGCGGAAGCTACAGTCGGTACCAGACCTTCAGGAACTGTGATGTTGAATGTTTTTGTATCAGTTACAGAACCTTTTGTGATAGTTGCAGTCATAACTACAACATCATCAGTGTTATCTGCAGTGCTACGAGTTACTACACCAGCGTTGTTAATGATTGCTGGAGTATTAGAGTTCCAAGTGATTGTGGAACCGTTAGCTCCTGTTGCTGGGAGAACCAGGTTGCCTGTACCAGAGTATGTCAGATTCAGAGCCGCTTTATCGGCAGCTACTGAAGCGGAATCTCCAGCTGTGATGCTATCTACTTCTTTCGCAGTCACGTTCAGAGTAGTACCAGTTGTAAGCTTGTTACCGGCAATGTCTTTCACGTCTACGGAAGTGTTAATCGTGTCAACACCAGAAACAGTTACAACAACTGGTTGGCTAACGTTGAACACTGCTCCAGTTTGAAGCATCAGTACATCATCACCAGGTACAGTATCTACCACAGTTACTGTTTGCTCAACACCGTTAACAGTTACTTTAAAGTCTTTGTTAAGATCTACTGCTCCAAGAACGGTGTTCAGATCTTCGGAGAAATACAATTTGATTTTGTCTGTTGTAGTAGCGGTGCTGCTAGAAACAAACAGTTTTGCGTCATCCAATGTAGGTTTCACATTATCAGTGAAATTGGTAATCATTGCTTCTACAGCTACAGTTGGGTTTACAGAAGCTGCAACAATTTTACCAGCTTTAGATTTCACAGTTGGATCAATTTTTACTAATCCAGTGGTGTTCGCTGGGAAGTAAGCTGCTGGAAGAGTAATCTTCACAGTTTGCTTGTTACCATAGAAACCAATTGTAGTTCCTGCTGGGAAAGCATTGCCATCAAGCTTGTAGTTAGCGAGAACAGCCGCGCTATCTTCCATATCTTCACCAAAGTTGATAGTCAATACGTTTGGTTCTGCAGAGTTGATACCAATGCTTTGGTTTCCAACAATACCATCATTATCAGCCGCAATTACGAGTGCTGTTGCAGCTCCAGTGTATTCAGCAGTGGTAGTAATAGCTGCATTGTTATTCAGAGACAAATCCTTAACTGCTCCTGCTGCTAACTCTACAGTGTAAGTTCCTGGAGTTACAGTATGATCTGGATCAAGTGTAATCACAACTTTGTCTGTTCCAGAACGAACTGCTTCTGCAACTGGAATTGTAATTCCATCTTTCTTAACTGTAATCAGACCCGCAGTTACAGCTGCATCAATATCCTCGTTGAATTGAAGAGTGATAGTTTTAGCACCTGCATTAACTGTATTGAGGACTGGAGACTCAATAGTTGGACCAGTAAGATCTTTAGAGAGAGTTACACTTCCATTATAGTCAGCACCCAACAAGTTGCTTGCATCTTTATAACCAGTTACTTTAACAGAAAGATTTACGCTGTTTTCGCCAGTTGCAAAGAGAGGGTTGTCAGTATCAGCAGCAGTCAAGGTAATCAACCATGTTGCACCTGTAGGATCTGCTACAAGGTCTTGGGTTTCAGCTACGCGCGCAGCTGGGAAAGTGAAGTTGCCTTTCTTAATTACCAAGTTAGCGTCAGCTACACTCGCAATTGGCTCACTAAAAGTTACATAGAATGTATTTGCAGTGTCTGCCTCAATAGAAGTAACACTTGGTGCAGTAGTATCAGCAGTTGCAGTATAGGTAGTAGTCAACACTGATTGAGTGTTAGGTGTACCAGATACTATGTCAGCTACATTGTACAGTGTTACTGTATGGGTACCAGGAGCCAACAGAGCGCCGGATACAACAGGAGTATCAACGTAGTATTTTCCAGCTGTTGTGGAAGCTGTCAATGCACCTACAACTGATTGTCCGTCGATCTTAACAGTGAAAGTTGCTGCTACTGGTTCATTGAACCAAACACGGACTTTATTTGCAGAAGTCAGTTCAGCTTTTACTACAGAAGGACCAGTAATATCGCTGAACAGTTTCAGAGTATCTGTGAATTCAGCAATTTTGTTGTAGTTGGTGTCAAGTACATTTTTCACGTTTACTTTGTAAGAACTACCAACTGCAAGGGTACCACCTGTGATTGGAATAATAACTGTTTTACCATCATCTTGAAGTTTTGGAGTTCCAAGAGCCAAAGCGCCTGGAAGTGTTGCAGTGTAGTTGAGTGCAGTTTCTGCTGAAGTCTTGTTGACTTTTGTACCGAACACTACTTGAATTTCAGCAGCGTTAATAGCACTTACCGATTCAACTTTTAATTCTTCTTGGGTTGGGTCTGTAACTACATCGCCATCGCCAGCAGCATAACTTTCAGTTGTACCATCGCCTTTTTTCAGCGTAACTGCTGGTATGGAGCTAGCGTTGATAGCCTCATTTAAATCATTAACCCACTGGCCCGTATAGCCTTTGTAATTGAATGTATAATCGGCATCTTTATAAGCTTGGCTAATTTCGTTAAATAAAGCCACGTTAACCAAGGCATCCCCGTCATAGGCTTTATTGCCCAGGACAATTGAGCCGTTAGGGAGAGCTGCGAATGCGGCAACACTTGAGCTAAGAACGAATGCAGTGGTCATGCCAGCTAACAATAATTTCTTACTCTTCATTGATTCTCCTCCTTGTAATGCTTCATTCATATTTAGTCATATATTGGTAGTAAAGAGGTTTTTTTGAAGGATGCAATGGTTTAATCCATTACATCCTTCATTTTTAATTATATTTACTTATTGTACTGTAAAGTTTTTTGTACCAACTACTGTTGTACCGTCAGCTTTCAAAACTTTAACAGTAACTACAGTGCCAGTTGTTACTTTTACAGGATCCATAGAGGTTTTTACACCTAAATCTTTAACTGCACTAACCTGAGTTCCATTAGCATATACTACATATTTTGCAGCATCTGTAATATCAGAAGTAACAGTAATAGCTTTACCTACAGCTGCGGCACTAAATGTAGCAGTGATGTCGCCTTGTGGGTCTGTCGGATCTGTTGGATCATTACCAACAACATTATCCTCATCAAGGATTAATGCAACTCTGATTAATTTGGAATTATCTTCGTCAGTGATGATAACGATTTGATCGCCATCGTTGATATCGTCGTAAGATTTAACTTTATCGATATCGCCGTCTGCATCTAAGGCATAGACAACTGAATCGCTGTCAAATCTGTAAGCAGCTTTTGTTGTGCTTCCGGATTTCTTTAGATCTGCAGTTTTGCCATCAATGTTATCTACAGTGTAAGTAGCATTTGTAGAACTATTAGTTACAATTTCATCAAAGCCAGAGATCTTGTTGCCGCTTAAGGTAAATTTAACAGCAGTACCTTCTTTTAAGTCTTTTTCATGTGTAATGCCTGATTTTGCTACGATGTCACCGTCTTTAACGTCATCGTTTTCAACAACGTCCATTTCGTAACCATAATCTTCGTCGCTGTTGTAGAAGGCATCGTCAAGTATAACACCATAGTAGTAATCTTCGCCGCTAACGTCATCGTAATTGTTGTAGAATACTACAAAGTCAGCATCGTCACTTTCGTCACCGACTACGATCAATTTAGCTACATCACTTGTGCTGTCAGAAATATCAGCCCATTTAACGATTTCTGGGTCAAAGTCCGGATCAGTGCTATCGTAGTTCATCATTGGTGTTTCTTCGTCTACATAGTAGCTGTCGCCATTTAACTCAATAAATCCATCTTCGTCGAAGTTAATTTCATTGCCATTAGCTGCAAGAATATTAGCATCTTCGTCGTAGAGTAAATTAGCATTATCTAAGTCAGCCAAACCTAATTCAGCTAAGTCTGCGGCTTTTTGAACTAAAACTTTCAAGGTATCTTCTTTAATTTCGCCGTCTTTAGTTAGTTTGTAGCTAACCGGAATACCCATATCGTAGTTATCAGTATCATCGTAGAAGTTGTTATAAGGTGTTGCATCATCGCGTTCTTCTACTGTGTAAGTTACTTCTTTGTCATCTTTGTTGTAAATAGTTACAGAATCTCTATCAGCGTCTCTCATAACACCATATAAGGTGCCGCTGGTAGCTTCTGCAGCGCCGCGTAAATGACGCAGTTCGCCTTTTAAGTCTTTAATTGCTACAACATCGCTGTCTAATAAATCGTTAACTTCGTCTTCAAGAGCATCTGCATAGTATACGATATCTTCGTCGTCGTTGGAGGAAACAGTTGCAGCGTCACCTTTATCGATGGAAGCATCTCCAACTTTGATGCTGGAAGAACTTGCTTTAGCAAGGTTTCCTTCTACTTTGTCGCTGCAATCGATGATGAATAATTCATCGTCATCGTTTTCTACAGCATTAATAACATCATCTGCTTTAATTTCTGTAATAGCCATTGGCTCTAATTTTGCATTGTAAACATAAACTTTATCGTAGTCGCCGGTTACAATCTTTTTGTCTGTACCATCATTAATTGTGTAAGCAATCTTATCAGCTGAAGCTGAATCTACAACTCCATTTTTGATTGAGAAATCAAAAAGAGCAACGTGTTCAATTTTTCCGTCGTCATTCTTAACGAACATACCATAGGCATTATCTAAATCTTCAAAAGCGTCTGCCCAGTCTTCAGTTTTCATATCTTCGTTGATTACAGCTACTTGAGCATCGTCAGCTACTTTGTAATCATCGTCTGCAACATATAGGTATGCAGTATCTTCATCTGAATCGCCTGCTACTAAGGTATCGAAGTAAATATCGGAGCTTTTGGTTTCTCTGGTAATGGAAACGATTTCATCATCGTCATTAACCCAAACGTCTACTTTTTGGCCATAGTAGGTTAAAGCGTCGCCATCGAGTAATGTGTAGGTATCGGTAACAGAATCATCATCGCTGTCATCATACTTAAGTGTTACTTCATCTTTTTTCAAGTCGCTGTTTAAGCGGCCAGTGTCTGTTACGATTGCATCGTCAATTTTAGTTAAATCTTGTTTGTCTTCTAAAAGGGTAACACCTTTTTCAAAGAAGTCATTTTTCTCGTTATCGAAGTAAACAACGTCTTCATCTAATGCTCTGCTGGTCATGGTGAATACATCGCCACGAACGGAGAAAGCTTTAGAATCTACGTTGATACCAGTGGTGATGCCTAATTGTCTTGCTTTTGCAAGATAGTTTGCAGGCCATTCACCGGAAAGGTTATCATTGTAGCCTAAGATTTTAACTAACATAGTAACGATTTCTCTGTGTTGTACAGGATCGCTAGGACGGAATGTACCTGTAGGATCACCTTTTACCCAACCTTGTTCAGCTGCCAGGTTAATCCAACCTGTGTACCATTGGCCGGTTTTAACATCGCTAAATTTGCTAGGAACATTTTTTAAAGAATCTGCTGCGTCGCCTAAGCCGGAAGCTTTAGCTAAAATAACGCAAATTTCTGCACGTGTAATTTGTTTGTCTAAACCTAGTGTGCCATCTGTATAACCTTCAATTACTTTTAGGTTAAGCAGTCTTTGGCCGGCTTCTTCTTGAGCGGTTGTAGTAGCAGCGAATGCGCCAGTCGGTACAACCATGCTAAAGAGAAAAGCTATTGCTACAACTAAGTATAGCGCTTTTTTCATTTTTCTTAGCTTCATTACTGAAAATCCCCCTTAATTTTGGTTTCTCCTCGTGTTTCAACTATGCTGTCGAGTTTCCTAAATAAAGCTGACTGGTCGGTTAATCACTCCTTTCAAATAATTTATATGCAATTAACCTAAGGCTTTTTTATGCTGCCAGCTATCAGCTGCAGCCGAGTACGGTCATCATGTAATAAGGTATGGGGACACACCTCTGATGAAAGCATCAAGTATGGGAGGAATGTCCCCAGAACATCCTACGTCTTAATCGGCCAAGTTTTGTTCAAGGAATATTTCTGATTAACGGTACTCGGCTAACGCTGTAGCTAGATGGAGGCTTAGGATTTTTAGTTATCAAAGGTACGGGGACATACATCTGATGAAGGAAGTATGCATTTGGAGGTATGCCCCAGAATTTTTTAATGTTCTACTATGTAGTACGCTGTTTGCGTTTGGTTTCTTGCAAAATTTTTAACATAAATTTCGGCAATGCTAACATTCTTTTATAGCGCCAGGGTTCTTTGATGAGGCGGTAGAGCCATTCCAGCTTAAGTTTTTGGAAAATCTTTGGTGCTCTTTTGACTTTCCCGGCGATGACGTCCAGGCTGCCTCCTACCCCTATGCAAACGGGTACTTTTAATTGGGCCATGTACTTTTGTATCCAGTATTCTTGTCTGGGGGCACCAAGGGCTACAAAGAGAACGTCGGGTTTTACTTCATTAATTTCTGCCAAAAGAGCTGGCATTTCATTAGACGAAATAAAGCCGTGGGATGTTCCAACTATTTTTAAGTTTTTGTTTAAATTTTGGTATTTTTGCTGCAATTTCTTAGCTGCAGTTTCAGCAACGGTTGGCGCAGCTCCAAAAAAATAAAGTTTCCAGTTATATATACTAGCTTTTTCCACAATTTCCTGCAGTAAATCTATCCCGGTTACTCTTTCAGGAAGAGGTGTGCCAAGTTTCCTGGCTGCCCAAACTACTCCAGCTCCATCGGGAGTAACTAAATCTGCATTGTTGATTAAAAATTTAAGTTTTTCTTCACTTTGGGCCCGGTATATAATCTCCGCATTGAGAGTTACTACTTGGCGGGGAGTGCCCTCAGCAATGAAGGAGCTTATTTTTTCCAAAGCTTCATCCATGGTTACTTTATCTATTTTGGTTCCAAGAATTTCAACTCTCATTATGTAATACGCACCTCACTTAGATTTTCTTGCAAACTTTTTTAAAAAAATCCAATAAATTTTTAAATGCTAAGAAAAAAGGCATACTTCTCAGCTTAACTTTAAGGAAGTATGCCTTGCTGTGTTCTTTTTCTTTACTGAATATTATCTGATAAAGATGTGTCTGTATCTTCTGCTGTCGCTGTGGCATTACCGGAGTAAAGGTCAACTAAGTCTGCAACTTCTTCTTCATCGGGCAGCCAGTAGCTAATGCCTCCTATATATTTAGGTGTGCCGGGAAGCATTGATGTTTGGATAGTTGAAGCATCACATTTTCGTAAAGAATTACCTAAAGAGAGCATTTCTTTAGTAGTTAAATTTGTTTTAACACTGTCATTTATTTCACCAACTAGTTTAGGCAGCCTGAAAACGGTATTGAGGCTCATAGCTTCTGATGCTACTTCTTTCATGAATTTCTGCTGACGTTTAATCCGGGTAGTATCGTCGCCATCGCTGCGGTAGCGGACATAGGCTAAGGCATCCTTGCCGTTCAGCTTTTGCACGCCCGGCTGCAAGTCGATGCCGTCTGCTCTGCGCACCATTCTTTTCTCTACGTCAATTGTTACTCCGCCCATAGTATCAATAATTTTTTCAAAGTTTTCAAAATTTACTTCTACATACTTGTCGATTTGCACACCTAAAAGGTCGCTGACTGCTTCTGCTGTTAGTTCCGGGCCTCCCAAAGCGTGGGAGTGATTAATTTTTTGGCTGCGGTAGCCCGGAATATCAGCATAGGTATCTCGAGGTACGGAAATAATGCTGACTTGGGATTTTTCTAAATCCAGAAAAGCCACCATAATTGTATCGGCTCGGGCATTTTCCTTTTCCCTTTGGTCTACGCCTAGTAAGAGAACATTTAGTTTACCTTTCATCTCCGGGTTTTCATCGGCTACGGCGCTGGGCTCTTGGCTTTTCAGCCAATCTGTCAGTCCTAGTTCCGAGGCTTTATAGCCGGCAAAAGCGCAGGCCCCAAAAGCTAAAAAGAAAAGGAGGAAAACAGAAAACGCTGCTCGCTTCTTTTTCTTTTTTTTACGTCTTTTTGGAACACCATCTGTATACCAATAATCTTGATTAGTTCGATTTCCCATTAACGGCAACTCCTTTTAAAAACGGGTTTTTAGCCATCTTCATATAGTTATACTTCATCTTTTTTAGCCTGGCAAGTAGTATTTTTGGCAACACTGCATATTTTTAGGTGTTGTTTTTTTAGGGTGTTATTTTGATAGTTTTAGCAGCGCTGTTCCACTCTACAGTTGCTCCTAAGTTTGCAGAAACAAAGCGCAAGGGGACCAGAGTCCTGTTATTGACAATGCTGGGGGCCACATCCGTTTGCACTGTCCGGCCGTTGACTGTAGCTGTTTTAGAACCAATTTTCAATTCTATTTTAGTGGAGGATGTTTGGAAGGTAACAGTTTTTGTTTCTTTTACCCAACCCACATTTGCTCCTAATACTTGACCAACAAAGGCAAAAGGCAGCATAGTGGTATTTTGCACAATGAAAGGTGCGGTATCTAGCTGTACTGTTTTGGAGCCAATGGTGGCAGTCTTACTGCCAATTTTTAAAACAGCAGTTTGGCCGCTGTTAACAGGTGTACCTGGATTTGAGCCGGAACCTGTACCCAGCTGCCCTTCTAATTGAGCAACTTTGGCTTTGAGGGACTGCACTTCTTTTTCTAAACTTCCGATATTATCATTAATATATTTATCCACATAGCTCTTGGTAACTAAAGGATCATTACTGCTGCCCGGGGCCGGTTGATCAGCTAGGGCTGTACCTGCTGTATAGCCAATGAGGACTACTCCCAGGGCAGTTATGATAAACTGCTTGGCATTCATTTTTAATTTAACCCCTTTCAGGAAATTCGCATATTTAGGCTTATTTAATATTGCATTCGACACTAAAGGCAAATTTCCTGTTCAAGAAAGGGTGGCAAATTAGTAGAATTCCAGGTTTTATTTTACTTTTTTGTTAAGTTACTACGATCATGTTGCCCAACTAACCAACCTGCAGGTATACTAATTTGTAATTATTATTTATTACTGACAATGGCGTATACTACTAATTATAAAGTCAATACTATAGTTAATCGAAAATATCCAGGAAAGGAGCAGCAGCATGACTAAAACTCTTTCAATTTTGGAACAAGAAAGAAATTATTTACTATATAAATGGATTAAAGCCAGCGGCAGCGAGAAAGCTAAGCTGTTGGTGAAAATAATGGATTTAGAAGAGCAGTTGGAATTTGGCAGGGAAAGTGAGCCCGTAAAAATAGGATAATTAGACGAAAGCAGGGATGTCTTTTGAGGACTAACCCTGCTTTTAAACTTTAAACTACTTTTTTGGAAAAAGCCCCTGTTTCCTGCAAAACATTAATCATAGATAATGCTTTACCTGTACCCAGGGCCACACAAGAAACAGCATCTTCGGCTACATTGACAGGTAAGCTTGTTTCCGACTGGAGCAATACGTCCAGCCCGTTTAATAAGGAACCTCCCCCGGTCATGACAATGCCTCGATTGATAATATCTGCCGACAGTTCCGGCGGTGTTATTTCTAATACTTCTTTGACTGCCGCTACAACTGCTTCTACCGGCTCAGCTATAGCTAAATTTGTTTCTTTGGCTTTGACGGTAACTGTTTTGGGCAGCCCACTAATTAAATCCCTGCCTCGAATGGCCATTTCAGCATCTTCAGCTCTTTCTGAAGGGCAGGCAGTGCCAATGGTTTTTTTCAGTTCCTCAGCAGTTCTTTCCCCAATCATTAGGTTGTACTCCCGGCGAATATAGCGCACAATAGCTTCATCGAATTTATCGCCGCCTACCCGCAGCGATCTGGAACAAACTACGCCTCCCAGGGAAAGTACAGCTATATCCGTAGTACCTCCTCCAATATCCACAATAATGCTGCCTGTAGGTTCGGAAATATCTAATCCTGCACCTAAAGCAGCCGCTAAAGGTTCTTCTATTAAATATGCCTTTTTTGCTCCTGCCTGTAAGGCAGCTTCCCGTACAGCCCTTTCTTCCACTCCTGTCACTCCAGATGGTATACAAACCATTACTCTGGGTTTAAAAATATATTTTCTGCCGCAAGCTTTTTCGATGAAATAACGCAGCATTTTTTCCGTTGTATCGTAATCGGCAATGACGCCTTCCCGTAAAGGGCGAATAGCTACAATATTTCCCGGAGTCCGGCCAAGCATATTGCGTGCTTCCTCCCCTACTGCGATCAGCTGTCCCGTCCCTTTATCAATTGCTACAACAGATGGCTCATTAAGGACAATTCCTTTACCCTTCAGATAAACTAATACACTCGCAGTGCCTAAGTCTATCCCGATGTCCATCCCTAAACCAAACATGCAGCATGCTCCTTCCCAACGTTTGAAATCCTTTAATATATTCATTTAGGCCCGTCCTAAATTTGTTAAAAAAATATATCTTTGTTCAATTCGTCAAAATATACCAAATTCCTTTTAAATTTATCAAGAAACTTCAACATCTTTGAATTTTTTTCTGGTAGCTTCTCCGCCTCGTAGATGCCGCTCAGCTTTATTTTGATCTAAGACATTGCGTACTTGCAGATAAATTTTTTCATTTATTTCCGGCAGCCGCTCCGTCATATCCTTATGAACTGTACTTTTGCTAACGCCAAAAACGTTGGCAGCCTGACGGACTGTGGAATTAGATTCAATGATATAATGACTGATTTCAAGCACCCTCTGACGGATATAGTCTTGCATGCTTGGGCCTCCCCTTTTTCTGTTTCTTTTTAAATAATATGAAGGGGTAGCCAAAAGTAGAACGTTGCAAAATAGGTTCTAAAACAAAAAGCAACTAGCCGCTTTTGTTAACAGCTAATTGCTTCACTAGTTACTTTTGGTTAAGATTTAATCTTACTTTAACGTAAATACTTATTGGGATCAACAGGCTGTCCATTGTTGGATAGTTCAAAATGCAAATGAGGCTGCAAATTTTCCTCTTTGGGATTATTTCCATTTAAGTAGCCTACGATTGCTCCTTTTGGGACACTGGTTCCTTCCGTTAGGTTCGTATTCAGGGAGCTGTAAACAGTTTTCCAATTTTGGTCGTGGAGCAATGTAATCTCTTGCCCTCCCCCGGAAAGCTGCTGTACTTTTTGTACAGTTCCTGCATAGGCGGCCACAACTTCTGCCCCCGGAGCTCCTTTAATATCTAAACCCGAATGCAAACGGTAATCTCCGTAGGATTTAGAATAGCTTACTCCGTAGGATTGAAGAATTTCTCCATTTAAAGGACAGCGCATGGCAGCAGGGTCAAAGGCAGCTTCTTTTGGCCGGGTATTTTCCGGAGTTTCTTGGGTTTTTTCTGCTATACTTTGACTAGTGCTCTCTGGGGAGCCTTCTTTGGAGCTTTCTTGTGCTTCCTTAGTACCTCCAGTCATACTTTCTGCAACATTTTCTTTTACCCTTTCCCCGGCACTTCCCTTTAAAACTACCTGGGTTGTATTTTTAGTCTGGAAATCAAAAGCCAAACCAATGAGCAAGCCAAAAATAAATATTCCCGCTGCCAGTATAAAAAAGGGCGGTTGCTGCTTTAGGGAATTTAATTGGGGAAATTTTAAATTGGTTATTTTCTTTTCCTTAAACTTTTGCAATTTAAACATAGGATATATCACCTCTTAGTATAATTATTTTCCATATCTTGGGCGATATATACCTATTGTTTATTCGCTTATCTTCCTCAGCTCTATGCCTTTGTAGTAATGCTGCAGGATCTGCTTATAGTTTTTGCCTTGTTTTGCTAAGCCATTGGCCCCGTATTGGCTCATGCCGACTCCATGTCCGTAGCCTGTAACATGAAAGGTAATTTGGTCCCCCCGGGCCTGCCAGGTAAATTTGGCTGAATTTAAACCTAATAAACGTCTGAATTCTTCCCCTTTGAAAATCTTTCCCCCTACAGAGATAGTTTTAATTCTGCCTGTACCAGTTCTAGCTATCACTTTTAGTCCTTTGGACCGGCCTTGATTAATGGTTGCTGCGGGCACAGCTTGGAGATTTGAGCCTAAGGCTTTATCTATTTGGTGCAATGTTAAGGTAAGGCTGGTTTTGTATTTGGGAGAATTTTTATCGCCTGGAGAGGAGACGCTCTTTAAGTAAGGTACATCTACCTGCCAAATATCCCCGGAATTTTCCGTCTGTCCTACACCTGTGGAGTGATAAACAGGATCAATTAATCTTCCTTGGTAAACAGCTACAATACCTTGGGTCAGGCGTACTGCCTGGGCAATCTTTTGGGAGTATAAGGTGTACTTAACAACTCCCCACTTTTTCTTCATCTCTTTTTCCGATAACCATGCTTGACAGTGAGTTGGGTCAGTGCACACCTGGGCCGTAGGATGTTTCTCATTTATACTTTGTTTACTTAATTCAACTTTTTTGACTGCATAAGTCCGAGCTGCAACGGCTTGGGCCTTTAAAGCCTCCGGTTCAAAGGAAGCAGGCATTTCTGCTGCCAAAACTCCTACTAAATACTTTTCTAAAGGCAAAGTTTGCACTTTCTTGGTAGTTACATTAAACATCTGAATATTGGGTCCCCGGATAGTTTCCACCTTTATTTTTTCCTGCTTACCATGCCAGACTACTACTGCCGGAAGAACAACCAAAGCTAACAGCATACTTAAGATCAGTACGAAAATTAATTTTTTCACATAATCAATCCTTTTATTATACTTACTTCATAATTATTCTGCCGGAAACTTATTTATGTTTAATTGAACTGATAAAATAAAAAAGGAAATTTCCATAATTTAGCGAATAAAGGAAGAGGAAATGGTTACTAATTTAATATCTACCAACCAGTCAAGGAAAAGGATGTTTGCTATGGAAAATGAACTTAAGTCACAAGAGGAACTGTTAAACGAATTGCAGGAAGAATTGCGGGAGCTGAAGGAAAAATATAATCTTTTAGCAGACGAGAAAATGGTACTAACGGAAAAAATTGCGTCTTTAGAGAAATCTGAAAAGCATTGGGAGCTGGAAATAGCCCAGCGCAAGCAGGCGGAAAAAAGGGCCATTAAATTAGGTGACTATTACTCAACCCTTTTTAACTACTTTCCAGGGCTGGTTTGGATTTCTGGCCCCGATCATAAAACTCACTATTTTAATCGTGACTGGTTAGCTTTTACGGGTAAGACTCTGGAGCAGCAAATTAATAGTCAGTGGATGCAAGGGGTTCATCCCAAGGAAAGGGACGCTGTTGCTCAAATTATGTGGGAAGCTATGCATAACAGAAAACCTTTTGATTTGGAATTCCGGCTGCGCCGCTCAGATGGAAAATACCGCTGGATTAACAGCCATGGCAGGCCTTATTACGACTTGGAAAACAACTTTGGAGGCTATATTTGTTCCTGTTATGATATTACCAACAGGAAGAATATCGAAAAAAGGCTTCGCCAATCGGAAGAAAGGTTTTCTAAGGCTTATCAATGCAGTCCAAACTTAATGTGCATTCTCACTTACGAGGATGGAAGCTTTTTAAGTGTCAATGAAACTTTTGAACGTGTAACCGGCTATCGTTTTTATGAGCTTCTTGCCCGCAATCCGGCGGAAGTTGGCCTATTAGATAGGGAATTTCTGACTCAAAGTTTACAAATGTTACACAAAAAAGGCACTTACCAGAATTTTGAATATAATATTTGCACTAAAAATGGTGAAGTTCTAACTGTACTTGCCTCTGCTGAGCAAATTACTTTAAATGGCCAAAAGTGCTTTTTATTAGTAGTCAACGATATTACAGAACACAAAAAAATGGAAAAAGAAATGGCTCGGCTGGACCGGCTCTATTTAATTGGAGAAATGGCTGCATGTATTGGCCATGAGGTTCGCAACCCTTTAACTACGGTGCGGGGCTTTTTACAGATGCTGGGCAGGAAAAATGAATGTCAACAATTAACAAATTATTACGATTTAATGATTGAAGAGCTAGACAGGGCAAATAGTATTATTACTGAGTTCCTTTCTTTAGCTAAGAACAAAGTTGTGGAAAAAAAGGTCAGTAACTTAAATACTGTTTTAGAAGCTTTAAAACCTTTAATTCAAGCCAACGCTTTGGAAAAAGATATGAATGTAGCTCTGGATTTAGGCAATCTCCCTGACTTCTCCTTAGACGAAAAAGAGATTCGGCAGCTTATTCTCAACTTAGTAACTAACGGTTTGGAAGCTATGGAACCCGGCAATTCTCTGTTGATAAAAACTTATGCCCAAAATGGAGAAGTAATCTTGGCTGTCCAAAACCACGGCCCTAAGATTCCTGCTGACATTTTAGAAAAACTTGGGACTCCTTTTTTCACTACCAAAGAGAAGGGAACCGGTTTAGGTTTGGCAGTTTGCTTCAGCATTGCCTCTCGGCATAATGCAACGATTAAAGTTGATACTAATACAGATTTTACTACTTTTTTTGTCCATTTTAAAATTTAATTAGAAATACTATAAAAAGCAACAGGCAATTAGGTTGATGGTTTATCTACTCCTAATTGCCTATTTAATTCTACTTTATAAGTTTACTTTAAACGTTTCCATAAACCAATCATCATCATGTTTGCGAATTTGCTTGTATTTACTGCGCTGCCGCCAGGCATCGCTAAACATTACATCTACCAGGATTTTGCTAAAATGGCCATATTTTTTAATTTGCTCTACGACCTTACTGATTCTTTCTGGTTTAAAATGGACAAATGCCATATGCAATAAATTGAAATAATAGTCATCCATAGTGACTTTATAAGGGTGGCTTTTGCGGAAAATATGGATAACCTTTACGTTGGGGTTAACAGCGCAGGTAAAACCCATAATCCAGGTCCGATAGGAAATTTCGATATCTTCATATCCCCAAACCTGAAAGCCTTCATTAAATCCCCCTACTTGCTCAAAAACATCTTTGGGATAGGCTACACAGCCCCCCGGCAAAAGGGGTACATGAGTAATTTTCCTTGGATTAGTTGTAATCCATTTAGCCTCAACTTTTTCGTTTAAAATTTGACCATAGCCAATGGCTACCGGGTTATCATGGGCGGCTATGGCAGGAGAAACTGCATCAACGCCGGGAGTTTTAAATGAAACAAGAAGCTTATCCAGCCAAAATGCTTCTACAAAAATATGGGCATCGCAAAAAACTAAGTACTTTCCTCTTGCCTGCTGAGCTCCAAAATTACGTGCTTTAGCTGATCCTAGCCCTTCTGTGGTAAAAAATTGTACTGTTCTGTAATTAAGGCTGTCTTTAATTTTTTCCACACACCCATCTTGGGAGGCATCATCTACTACAATAATTTCATATTTAACTGTTGTAGTTGTACTTAAAATTGAATCCAAAGTGTTTTTTATATTACTTCCTTCGTTTTTACAAGGCAAGATAATGGAGGCCAAGGGATTTTTGTTTGGCATTAAACCATCACCTTCTTTTTAAAAATAAAATCTTTTTTTAAAGCAATACTTTATATAAAAAGCAGGCTAAGCCTGCTTTTTAGAGTTTATTCCTCTTCTTCCGCTGCTACAGCTAAGGTTTCCGCACCGCAGCCGTGGTCGTGGCGGCTATGGCTGGAATCTGTTGGAGGCGGGCATTGATCGCAGTTATCAGGTTTAAAGACTTCATCTTCTCTACAAGGATATGAACATTTTGTTGGTCCCACAAATGGAGGACATGGTCCCACAGGTCCTGCTGTAGGTGCCGGGCAGTTTCCAGGAGCGCAAACCGGCAGACAAACAACTTGTGGTCCATGTTCGAAAGCCTGGAATACTTTCTCAATGACTACTCTCAGCCGAGAAGGGCATCCCGGGCATGCTTCCTGATGATCTTTGCGAGCATCGCTTTCTAAAACAGCTTCAACGACTTCTAACCTAGTATTAACTGCACAAATTTGCGTACCTAAGGTGTTACCATCTTCACAAATAATTGGATTACAACCGCCTTCAATTTCAAAAATAGGAACTTGAACGTTAAATGGTACTCCCAAACGTTGTACTTGCCCGATCATTCTTTGGTTGTTAAATCGATACCAAACAAATATGTCATATGTACCCGTTATTTTTACACAACCGTTAGTTGGTGTAATAGAGAGGATTATTAAATTATTGACTAAAGCGTTGAATGGGCAAGCGTCGCTTGGCAAGCAGTCGCCTTCCATAGTTTCACAGATGTAATGGGTATTGTGAAAACATTTTTCACCGAAAGCACAAAGTACATCTTTCAACACGGGTCGGCATTCAAAATCGATATGCTTAGACACTTTTCTTCCCCCTTAATTTATATTAGCTTCTAGGCTAATTTATTCTATGAAAGGGGGTCTTTAGTGGTTACTTCCTGAAAGCTTTTTCTTTGGGTTTAAGGCAACAACATTTTTCCAACCATATTTATCGATGGTAAAGACCGGCTCAAATTCATCACCCCAGCGCTTTAAAACATCCCGCACATTCCATTCGATCATATAATTATAGATAAGCATCTGATGGGTCTGATTATAGTCATGGCGGCGATGAACATAGAGTACTTCATCAATCCAATAAAAACGGTACCTCTCTATTAAACGGCATAATATCCTTTTGTCCTCTAAATACCGCCCCTCGTAAGGATCATCTATAGGCCATCCTCCCACCTGCCGCAGAGCATTTGTACGATAACAGCGAGGCCAAACTGAGGAATTGGAAAGCAAAAAATCGTATTTATTTTTAAACATTTGACCTTTGCGCACATAGCTAGGGGAGTTTTCCCCTCTTTCTTCCATAACAATTTGAATATTACCGCTGAGCACAGCTACATCCGGGGGTTGTTTCTCTGCTTCCCTCATCAATACTTCCAGTGTATTTGGCAAAAACCAGTCATCGCTGTCCAGTTGAACCACATATGGAGTATCAACTAAGTCTAAACCCGTATTCTGGGCTTTGGATTGCCCTAAATTAACAGCATGCTTAACAAGTGTAACCTGGGGATGGCGCAAAAAAGGGCTTACCTGAAGTAAACTTGTATCTGTGGAGCAGTCATCAACAACAATAATTTTCCAATGGGGATATATTTGTTGAAAAACACTTTCTAGGGCATGAGACAAGTAAACTCCCGGGTTATACGAAGGAATAAGTACTGTTACTTGTGGTTCCATGTCGGTTCCTCCTTAAAATTATCAATATGTAGAGTTATAATCGGCCGAAAGAGAAATCAAAGTCGAACCCTTCCTCGCCATCAATGACAATGTCTAAAGCATGGCCAAAATCAAGGGCACAGGTTCTATATTTTTCAGCAATACGAGGGCAAATAATAGTTGCCGGAACACCGGCAGCTGCTAAAACTAGATCGAAGGCCGGTAGTTTACCTAACGAGGCCAAGGTTGGATTAATTTGCTCATACCCTTCTAAAGGCAAAGCAGCAACTACTTTAATTCCCCGCTGCTCAAATTTAGCAGCACCTTCGGCCCCTCTCCTTCCTAGTAAAACTATTCTTTTACCCTGAAGCAGTTGAAAAAACTCCTCTGATTTAACCATTTGATGGGAAATCCAGGCACTGCAGCTCCGTTTAATAACTAAATCATAGTGTTGGAATATTTTGTTCATCACAATTTGCCAAGAAGGTGTGTGATCCCCCAGTCCGGCAATATCTGCTTCCAGAAGTGCTTCAATAATATCCCTGCTCATGTTAGGCAAGGGACCTGTTATACCGCAATAGGTACTATATTCTGAAAAGTCCCAGCTTGCTTCCGGCCAAGTAGCCTCATTAATTACATACATTTCCGCATGGCCAAAACGTACAATGGAAAAGGGCTGCCGCTGTTCTAGGGCTTGCTTTAAGCGGGATAATACTTGGTTTAGGTTAAGCATTGGGGTTCCGTAATCAACCATCTTTCTCCCCCCTGTTTAATTTCTTAAAGAACATATATATTGCTGCCTGCTTTTTGTTGGGTATAAGCGTAGGCTGCATCTAAAAGGCAGGGGCAATTTCTTTGGAGTTCATTTAAGTCGTAGGAACTATGGGCTGTAACTAATACAACTAAGTCCTGATTCTTTAAAAAATCTGGCGTTAAGCTGCTGGATTTTAGCTCTTCTTGCTCTACAGTTAGCTGTTTAATCCAGGGATCATGATAAGAAACTTTTGCTTCTTGGCTTAAAAGCAGTTTAATAATTTGTACTGCCGGCGATTCCCGAAGATCGTTAACATCTTTTTTATAGGTAACTCCCAAAAGAGCAATACTGCTGTCTTTTAACTTTTTCCCTTTGGACTCCAGTATATTTTTAATTCTTTCCACCACTAAAAGAGGTCTTTGAGCATTAATTGCTCTGGCAGTCTTTGCCAGGTAAGGTATTTTTCCTTTGGCTTCGGATGCTGTCGTGTATAAAATATTGTCTTTAGGAATACAATGTCCCCCTACACCAGGTCCCGGGTAAAAGGGCTGAAAGCCAAAGGGTTTAGTGGCAGCTGCTTGAATAACTTCTTGAATATCAACGCCGCTTAGACGGCAAAACTCTGCCATTTCGTTGACCAAAGCGATATTTACATCTCGGTAAGTGTTTTCCAGCAGTTTTGCTAGTTCGGCTACAGCAGGGATTGAAACGGGTACAGTTTCGATTCCTAACTTCTGATAAAAGGATTCTGCTAAAGAACAGCATTTAGGGGTTACTCCAGAAACTATCTTGGGGGTATTTTCCGTTTTGTAAACAGGGTTACCCGGGTCTACCCGTTCAGGAGAAAAGGCCAGGTAAAAGTCTCGCCCTACTTCCAACCCTTTTTTTTGGAGCCGGGGTAAAATTTTTCCTACTGTTGTACCGGGACTAATGGTACTTTCTACTATAATCAATTGCTGGGGTGTAAGTTGAGAGGCAAGAGCATCGATAGCAAAGAACAAGTAGGAATAATTAGGACTTTCATCTTCATATAAAGGTGTTGGTACACAGATTAAAAAAATATTACACTCAGGGGCTCGTTGATAATCCCAGGCAAATTGGATTTGTTCCTGATTTGGCGACGGCAATTCTGTATCTTCAATATCAGATAGATAGGACTTTTGACAATTCAAGCTGTCGATCTTGCTTTTATCTACATCTATTCCTAAGACTTGAAAACCTTTTTTCCTGCAGAGCAGTGCCAAGGGCAGCCCTACGTAGCCAAGTCCAACTACCCCTACCCGTGCTTCCTTAGTCAGAATTTGTGTTTGCAGCATCCTCTTCACTCCTCAATAAAGAGTCACTTTTCTTTTAACTTATATATGTATATGCAGCAAAATAGGTAAGTGTTTTCCTGTCACTAAATTAAAGGAACCTCATAAAATAAGGTAAAAGATTTGCGAGAAAGGAGTTTTTAGATTGCGTTATTTTATTACCGGAGGGGCAGGTTTTATCGGAAGCCACTTAACTCTGCGCTTACTATCCCAGGGTCACGAGGTAATTGTTCTGGATAATTTCTCTGCCAGCCCTAGAGACCGGCTTGCTAAGACAAGTGCCAAAGTTGCTGAAGGTGATGTTTTAGATAAAGATTTAGTTTTTACTTTAGCTGAAAGTTGTGACTATTTAATTCACTTAGCAGCAGTAGTAGGAGTACGTCTAGCTATGGCCAAAGGCAGGGAAGGACTAAAAGTAAGCTGCCAGGGAACGGAAAATGTTTTGGAAGCAGCAACTATCTTGCAAAAGCCCATTTTTCTTGCTTCTTCTTCTGCCACCTACGGAAAAATTCTAAAAACACCTGTGGCCGAAGATGCCGATTGTTTATTAGGGACTAGCAGCAAAGTTAGTTGGCTTTATTCTGTAGCAAAATTAGTGGAAGAACACTTAGCTTTGGCATATTTTCGGGAGTTGGGAACTAAAATTAAGATAGGACGTTTTTTTAATGCAATTGGACCTAACCAAACAGGGGCCTATGGAATGGTAGTACCTACCTTTATTAACAAGGCACTCCATAATCAGCCTCTTCATGTCTATGGCACCGGCCGGCAGACTAGGACTTTTGCCTATATTGAAGATGTCTTAGATGGCTTGGAAATAGTTCTGCAAAGGGGCCAGGTAGGCGAAATTTATAATATTGGAGGTACAGAAGAAGTTTCTATTTTTTATTTGGCGCAAAAAATTAAGGAATTAGCTCAATCTTCTTCTCCCATCCAACTAGTTCCCTATGAGGAAGCTTTTGACGAGAATTTTGAGGAAACAATGCAAAGAATGCCAGACATTACTAAGCTGCAAAAGTTAGGTTATACTCCAAACTGGTCTTTAGAACGGTCTTTGCAGGCATTAATTAATTATCACCGTCAAAGGACAGGTGTATTTAATGTTGTATTTTCTAAGTGAACAAGAACATAACCATTATTTTCGAATTTTTAATCAGGCAGTCCGGAGGGGGCTGACAGAAAACAAAGTAGTTTTTCAGGAGATACCTTTGAGTTCTCCAAGTTTTAGCAAACCTAATCTACATATTCTCAGCCAACTTAAACCTACACCGGAGGACTGCTGGCTTTTAGCTTCTGCTCATACTCCTATTATTCATTATTTAGCAGAAAAACCTGGAATTAAGTTAGGGCATGTGCACTTTTTAGAAGCAGCACCTTACGAAGGTCTCCGTTTACTGGGCCTTTCTCTCAATGAACTAAAATATTTTCAATTATTTGACAGCTTGTTTGTTAATTCTCAAAGGGCCCAGGATCTCTTAGCAGCTAAATACCCCTCTTTAGCTGCTAAAGTTATAATTACAGGGTTTCCTTATGACGAAGAAAAGTTAAGGCCTTATGAAAATACCAGGAAAGATGAAGGCTCAATTGTTTTTACCCAAAGTTTTAGTCTAGCCAATTTACATATCCTGGAAGTGTATTTAAGTGATTAGCAGCCGCTCCCCCAGTAACGGGGCTGAACTTGGCGGATTATAGGCCAGAAAAAATAGTCCAAAAAGTATTTGCCAATTCGGACTGGTGCAAAACTTGTTTGCTTAGATCTTATCCGGAGCTAAGGGGACGGGTAGTTGTCACTGGATTTCCGTTTGATTTTTCAGTTTATGAGCCCTATCTAAGGACACCAAAAGAAGAAAATTTAGTTGTTTTTAATCAGCGTTTTTCGATCGAAAAGTTACATATTATAGAACTGGAAGCAGCCCAAAGATTAATTGCCAAAGGGTATAAAGTACAACATTTGTCAGGACAGCCTGAAAAAGAATTGGCTAAACAAAACATTTCTCTGGGAGTCCTCTTGGAACAGGCTCAGGAGATAGGTTTAGAGTTAGTTTTTAATCCTACTAAAAATGACTATCACCGCAATTTAGCCAAGGCAACTTTTGTCATTACTACTTCTATCGCCGATATGCTGCCTGTTTCCTTAATAGAAGCAATTTTTTTACGGGTAATTCCTATTGCCCCCAAAGCTTTTTGTTTTCCAGAGTTTGTTCATCAGCATAATCTTTATAGGCCTTACGACTTAGCTGATATTGTGCGGATTATAGAAGAGAAACCTCAGCGCAGGCATAAAATTGGGCAATACGCCCAGGAGAAGGTTATGGATAAATATTTTGCGGCTATGGAACTTAATAGGGCAGTAAAAAAAAGGTAATTAATTATCCGGCTTGTCCTATGATAATTAATTACCTTTAATTTTGCTTGATTTCCTACCTGATTTCCTACTTTATTTTCACTTTTGCTCAGTAATCTTTATTTTCCGGCAAATTGCTGTGTAAACATGGTACCGTAAGGTCCACCTTTGATAATTCCAATGCCGATATGAGTGTAACGGGAATTTAAGATGTTAGCTCTGTGTCCAGGGCTGTTCATTAAAGCTTGATGGGCTTTTTCTACAGTTTGGTTTCCTGCAATATTTTCCCCAATCACGCTGTAGTCAGTAACTCCTGCTGCTTTAATTTGCTCATAAGGTGAGCCTAGAGTTGGTGAAACATGTCCAAAGTAGTTATTAGTAATCATATCTTGGCTTTTAGCCCGAGCAGTTTTTACTAAACGCATGTCCACTTGCAAAGGCTTCAAACCTGCTTTTGTTCTTTCTTCATTGACTAATTTAACCATTAAGGCTTCATCGGCTGTTAAGCCTGCAACATTAGTTGTTGTTGCGGGTTCTTGGGCAGCCGGTGTAGTTGTATTGGTATTAGTATTAGTGTTTGTATTAGTATTAGTGTTTGTATTTGTTGTTGGTGCCGGTGTTACTTTAACCGGAGTTGTGGTATTGGTATTTGTTTTGGGGCATATCCAATTTACAACTGTTTTAAGACCTGTAGTACATGTTGGCGCCTTAGTTTTATAATTCAAGGTGAAAGCATTTGCTGGCAGCAAAGCTGAGGAAACCATGAAACCTGACATTACGGCAATAGCCATTGCTTTTTTAATCGCTTTTTTCATAATAAATTCCTCCTTAGGTTAAGCATGTTATTTCATGCTAAATTAGTTTTTTAATACATTTTTTAACAGTAAAAAGGGTAAAGAAATAGCTCCTAAGTTAACATTAGGAGCTTTTAATACCGACCAAGTGTTATTGCTCCTCTTTAGACGCTTACGAGGTTAGCTGACGGATGCGGGCCAAAGAGTAGCCCTACCAATGAAATAAATCACTGGATTAACCCCAGAAAAACCGGTTCCCCCGCTCCCTTTCGGAATTAAGCGAATCAACTATTTTGTTTGTACTTATATTAGCATCCCCTCTAGAGCTTGACCAGCTGTAATATTTTCCAGTGAATATAAAACGGCACCATCCCGGTGCCTAGCAGCTTCTTCAAACCCGGTTTAAATAATGGTAGCCTTGAGCGGAAATACAATTGGCAATTCGATCAAGGCTGATCTTCCGGGTGTCGTAACATATTTCTATTCTATGGAGTTCTAGGAGGGGGGAAATTTGCTTAATGCCATCCATAGCTTGTAATTCCCCGGCAATTTTTTGATAATCCTCCTCTGTGTACATGTCTGTAACAATCATGGTAATAGTGCTTTCTAAATCAATTATGCTTTGCGCAAAATTTTCCTCACTTTTAGGTACTGTTAGGTCAGCCCATTCTTTTCCCAACTTACTTTCCATAAACCAGCTCAAAGTAGTCAACTCCCATCCGGCAAGCAGCCGCTTACCTAATCTCTTCAACCTCCTTGGCGCCGGAAGTTAATATTTTTTTGACTTAGTAAGTAATCAATAAAAGATGGCGTAATGCGACTAGTATCATATGTAACCTGCAAAGTATCAGGTGAGATTAAGACTAACCCCTTAACATAAAAACTAAGGAGCTGGTAAACTTGCAGCTTTACATTTTCCTGCTCTAAATTTTCAATGACATAATTTATCTCGCAAAAATCCCCTGTAGTCAGTTCTTCTTTTTGAGCATCTATCCACATTTTAACTTTAGGTTCCACTAGTTTTACACCCCTCTCCATACTCTAAGATATATTATTAAAAAGGACAGATGCAGGTTCCTATTTGGCAGTTGGAATTAGCAGCAATAATTAACATATAATTACATGACCCGGCGGCATATTTTTAGTCTCACCTAAGTATGATTTAACAATAGATTAAGCAGATATTGAGGTGACTCAGATGCTGCAATATTTAGCCTCTCCCGGTGGGGATTTTTGGTCTTTTCGACACCAGCAAGAAAATTTGCATTATACTTTCTGCATTAAAGGCCATCAGGTACCTGACATTACGGAACAAATACCTATTTTAGATTTGACAGGGTGTCTTCATCTAATCCTCCGGCATAAGCAAAAAAACACTTCTTACGCCCTTTGGGATGGTTTCCAGTGGCAAAAAAAAGAGTTCCCGCTTCAGCACTGGGACTCTTTGATAACTCATGTAGATGAATCTAATAATTTATATTTACTAATTAAGAACCAGAGAAAATTAAATTTAGTCCTTGGCTCGAAAGATAGAAGCTGGGAAGTAATGGAACTTCTGCCTAGCCATCTGTCTAATGAGTACAATGAACAGCACTATGAACCTATTTTTTTAACGACTAAAGAAGGGCAGCTTTGGCTGTATATGGTGGATAAACTAAAATCTGCTCTGACGGCATGGACTCTTTTCCCTTCTACAGAACAAATGCGCCGGGAAAGAGAGCTTTGGGTGAATGAGGATTTGCAAATTGAAGGGAAATGGCTCAGCAATAATCAATTGCTGCTCCTTTTAACAGAAAAGGAGCTGAAAAGCTCCCTTTATTTTTTACACATTAATCTTACCAATTTTGAACCAACTTTGAGGATAATTGGCAAACGCCCATTACTGGGTAAAACTTTTTATCATTTACTAGAGGAAGCTAATAATTTAATGCTCATTATTACCGGACCCCGTCTTTCTCCTGCCCAGTCTAAATTTTATTATTGTTTTTCCTTCGACAGCGGGGGCAATTGGACTACAGTAAAATCATCCAGTTTATTTGCTCCCTTAGCCCTAGCGCCTGTTACAGAAATCAACCATATTCCCGGAAAGAGAATTGCCCTAGATACTATTTATGGAGTGCCCTTACACCAGCCTTTAATTTTAGACTATACTGAACTTGCCGCTATTTTAGGCAAGCAGTCCCTAATCAAGAAAGAGTTCTATTATTCCAAATAAGCAAACTGCTTATCGGCAGCTGCCTCAGCCGCCTCCTTTTTTTCTTGGCTTGTCTGTTGTTTTTTCAGTTCCATTTACTTCGTTATATACTACTTGAAAGCCTAATTTATTTAAGATCAAAGGTATGTTGATAATTGGTGCTTCTAATGTAGAATAAACGATTAATTTTTTACGGGCTGTGTCTAGTTCAGCTTTGAAAAAGCCGGGTTCTTGGGATAATCTTTTAATGATTTTCTCCCCATCTGCTTGATTTTTTAAATTAGGCAAAATATATTCTTGAATTTTTTTCGTTTGAATAGTCTCATTATACCAGCTCATTGCTCCACCTCCGGTGTCTTATATAGTAATATATGATTCATTTCCATTAAATGTAACAAATAAATTACTCATAACATGAATAGTAGATTTACTTAGAAAGTGAGGGGAAAAAATGAAAAAGTTATTTCTGTCCAATAATACTTTTGCCGTTTTAAAAGAAGAAGAAGCTCAATATTTTTTAAGCATCCTCTCCTCTTCCGGTTTAGACTATGTCTTAGACGAGGAGGAGAATATTCAACTGTTCCCGCAATTGAAAGAAACTTTTTTTATCTTAAAGCCATTGAAAGAGTATCGAGAATTTTATTCTTTTGCCGAAAGGCTCCATAGCTTGCTGCGCCGCAATGGTGCTGCAGTAATGCTTAATGCTCATGCCTGGGTAAATGCAAGTTTAGCTAATTTACCAATTATGCAGCTGGCTTTTAACGTCTATTCCCGGAATGCTGCTCTCACCCGGAAACAGGAACAAATCCGCTTTTATTATTCACTAAAGCATAAGGACACTAATTTGCGGCTCTTAAGTTATTTAATCAGGGAGATAAGTACTAAGAATGCTGCTTTAAATATAGTTGTGCCTTCTTACCAGCAGCATTTGTTCTGCCTTAAATACCGCAAGACTATTATGGGTGATGTTCCTACTATTATTGTTGAGTTCAGTAGTTTTAGCTTCCTGGAGGAAATAGAGGAGCTTTTAAGCACAAGTTTGGCAGAAAGCATTATTAAATGCTGGGGAACTTATGTTAATACTCAGCATTTAGCAAAGCTGGAGGAATTCCTGAAGTTAACTAAGAAGGCATTTGAGCCCCAGGTTTTATTGGAACATAATATAACGGAGGATGAAAAAGTAGAGGAAGAAAAAGTAGAGGATAAAAAAGTGGAAGATGAAAATGTTGAGGAAGTAAAAATGGAGGAAGAAGAAGTAGAGGAAGAAAAAATAGATCAAAAAAAACCAGATGAAGAAAAGGTGGTTTTACATACTTCGCAGGTTGCTGCACAAATTCCAACAGCTGCCCCGGTTCAGCAAAATCTTGGGCAGCTGCCTCTTAAGCGAAAGAAAAAATTAAACCCTTTAGCAGCCCCAGAAGGAGCGCCGGCTTTCCGTTTTCCTCGTGAATATATTACTACTAATCCTAATCAAAGTAATTTTGCCAACTCTATTTTAGATGTGAATCCTCTTACCAGCCGGATTATTTCCAGCTTTAATACTCAAGCCGAGGAAGTGCTTTCTCACAATAAGGAAAAAAACATCAAAAAAAGCATTACCGCTGTCAAAGATTTGGCTAAAATACTGGAGAGTTAGATCAAACGGGAAATAGAAAAAAGCACAGCTCTGATTACATCCGGAGCTGTGCTTTTTTTGTTTGGACAAACTTAGGCAAAATAAAAATGCAGACGCTTGTCTGCATTTGAGACATATTAGAAGTTAAAAGCATTGAGGTGCCGGCGTCGGCGGACATACTCCCGGCAGAGTGACGCAAGGAGAAGGAGTGCAAAAACCATAGCTGGGAACTAAGAGCTGTACTTCTAAAATACATTTAATAACTAAACATACTTGGAAGTCGCAAGTTACTTCTATATATTCAGAAGCGACATCAGTTACGATACAATTGCAGAAGAGCAATGTGGTTTCAGAGCAGTCAGGGCTTACGCCTTCCGGACAGCAGAGAGTAACTGTTTTCGTAAATGTAAATGTTCTATCGGCAAATTTCGGAGAAGAAGCAGGTGCCTTAGGGTTAGTTAATCTTACAGGAATCTTAACTAATAATGTAATTGTGGAAAAGCCGCCGCCAGCGGAAGCTCTTCTAATTTCTTCACAAGTAATGTCTCCATAGAGACGGCAGGGAATTTTATCTCCTACAGCAAAGGGACCTGTTCCATAATCTGCGGTTGGTATTCTAGTTGTTCTAGTTTTGTCATCAACTTGGAAACAGCTATCATACACTTTATCTACCTTAATACACTCAATTCGAGTTGGGGGAGGGCAGCCATTAGGTGGACACACACCTGGGCGAATAGGATCTGCCATTGAATTACCTCCTTATTTCAATTTATTTAGGATAAATCCTACTCTATAATATTGATGGTGTCTGTTAGCTGCTACTATATTCTTAGAAGTTTTTCAGAAAAAAATAAAAGCTGATGGTTCAACCAGCAGCTTTAAATAATTTGTTCCTTCTCCTCACAATCTTTGTATATGGTTAATTCAACTGTTTCTGTGAGTACATCTGTATAGCTATAGGATACTCGGCTAACTTTGCTATTGTTTTCCTCAATTTTAACTACAAAAATATGAGGGTAGGTTTGTTCCAACACTCCTAACCGTTCTATAATTTTTTTCCGGCCTCGGTTTGCCTTTAGCTTTATCTTTTTCCCTACACTGGCGTCAAGATACTGTTTAATTTCGCTAAGTGCCATTTTTGTTGCCAACAAGACCACCTCTTTTCTTAATATACATAGTATAACATGGTTTGGCAGCCTTGTCAAAAAGATTAGTATACTGCAATATTTATTTCGAGTCAATCAAAAAAATTACACTCATAGCTACAAAATTCGACATTTTTATTTGCACTATTTTTGCTCCCTACAAAACAGTTCTAGGATAACCTAATCTGTATCTGCCTCTAGTCTGGACTCCCCCTACCCCTTTTTCGCCAGTGATTGTTTGCTGGACAACTTCTTTTACTCCAATTGTCTTTTCAATGGAAGTAAAGGCTACTTTTTCCGCAATAAAGACTGGGTCTAAGACGTTAATCAATACTCTTTGGGGGGAACTGGCGAAATTTGCTCCTGCCTGCAGCAGTTTTTCGTAATTAGACTGACAAGCTCCTGCGAAAATAACCAAATCATCTAAACCATTATTTATTTCTCTTGCTTTTTTTACACTTGCAACATAATATTTGGAATTGCGGTAACTGTTGAGGCTGGATAAATCCTTAGCACCTTTAAACAAGGCATCGTGGCCCGTTAAAATTAAAATATCCGGCTTATAATCACGGAGCAGTTTTTGCACAACTTTAGGCTGCTCACTTTCGGCAACGTAAAAACCTTGTGCAGGAATATTTAATTGGCGGTAATATTCCATACATTTTTGCAGATAATCGTTGTCACCATCTATATGCAGTACTTTTCCAGGAAAATCAAAAAAATTTCCCGTTAACTTTTCTCCTCTGCTTTCCGGAATTTCTTCATTTCTTTTGGATTTAATTTTTTTGATATTTGCTATATTTATTTGAATCTTTCTTTGTTTATATTGTAAAATTTCATTAGGTTTTTTTACTTCTAAATCACTGATAGGTGCATCAGCAATTAAACGTACATCTAAACCTTTAATTGTACAGACTCCTTTTTGCACATCAATTATTCTAAAATATATATCTCCACCGTAAGATTTACGTGTAACAATATCGCCGGGCTTAATTACAGGCATAATTTAACCTCCCAAATTATCTTATATGTTCATCTTATGGTAAAATATATATTTTGTGCAGGAATATGTCTTCTTTTTGTATATACTATATATGATATTGGTTATAGATCTAATTATAGCTTTAATCCGGAAAATAGTGCTGCCATTCTTATTGGAAAATTTTGTGTAATGCAAGTGATAATAATTTGAATTATAATGGACGAGACCAAGTAGCTCCTCTAATGTAAAAAGTTAGATGGAGGTTATATTTATGCGCATAAAATTAATAGGGATTGTCCTTTTGATTTCGCTCATGATTCCTACTTTTGCTTATGCCGCTACATATTATGTAAAAAGCGGCGACTCCCTTTTCAAAATTGGCCAAAAGTATGGGGTATCTGCAGAATATGTTCGTCAAACTAACGGTTTGAAAACATCTGCTATTTATGCAGGCCAGAAATTATGGGTACCAGACCGTAAAGTAAATGCCATTAATTATACGGTTAAAAAGGGAGATAGTTTGTATACTATTGGCAAAAAATTTGGCACCACTGCAGAAGCAATTAAACAAATGAACTGCCTAAAATCGACTCAACTTAAACCAGGACAAGCACTATTAATTCCCAAACGTGCAAGTTATAAGCCAGTTATTACTGCGAAAAATACAGCATCCCGCGGAGGCAGTTCAAGTGGAAGCAGGCAAACTGCAACTGCCAATAAGGTTTCAACAAAGGAACTTACTTTACTGGCTAAGCTAGTTAATGCTGAGTCTAGAGGGGAACCTTTTGAAGGCCAAGTAGCTGTTGCCGCTGTGGTTTTAAACAGAGTTAAAAGTCCTCTTTTCCCTAATACAATTGCCGGGGTAATTTATCAGCCAGGCGCATTTACCTGCGTTACTGACGGACAACTATATTTAACACCTAGTGACACAGCCTACAAAGCTGCTAAACAGGCTATAGCAGGCTGGGATCCAACTAATGGTGCTCTTTATTACTGGAATCCAGCTAAAAGCACCAGCAAGTGGGTTTGGTCCAGACCAATTACCTTTCGTATTGGGAACCATGTTTTTGCCAAGTAGTTAGACCAAATTTAAAATAGTTTTTAAGCCAGCCTTTAAAAAGGTTGGCTTTTTCTTTTACTGATGCACAAGGTATAAATTTTGCTATATAATGTTACCAAGCAGGTAATTTATTCCATTAAGGGAGTAGATGTAGGCTGTAAGGTTGGAAATATTGTAGAGAAAGATTTGAGCTTAGCTATTACTAAATATATGTATGAAAGAGCTAAAGAGTTGGGCTTGAAGTTGAACTAACCCGTATTGCTGACCGTACTTTAGTTCCTTTACTTGAAATCTAAAGCTCCAGTTCCTTACCGGGTTATCCTTATAGACAAAGAAGGAAACCAAAAAGAACTAATACCAGCACCTTTGACTTTAGCTTTTAGAAACCTTTTTTTGCCTTCTAATTGTACTAGCTACTTGCAAAAATAAATCCAGCATTTCTATTCTATTTATAGGCTGTTCTTTTGCTTTGCTTTTCATTTCCGGCACCTCCAAATTAACTTCTACTTTTATTTTTGCCGGAAATATTTTTCTTAATCAGAAAAAATTTTTGTTAATAGTGCATATTCCTCTAGACTTAAGGTCTCTCCTCTGCGCTGGGGATCGATGCCACAGGACTCCAGCAGTGCAGTTAGCTTCTCCTTGGGCAACTGAGTGTATTTGTGGCTAAGAGCGTTTAAGAGAGTTTTTCTTCTTTGGGCAAAAGCAGTTTTAATTAAAGAGAAAAATAGTTTTTCATCTGCAACCTGGACAGGGGGCTTGGCCCTAAGAGTTAACTTCATGACTGCTGACTCTACTTCCGGAGCAGGTATAAAAGACGACGGGGGAACTTTAGTTATTAATTCCGGCTCCGTGTAGTACTGTACTGCCAGGGATAAAGCTCCATAGTCCTTTCCTCCTGGCCGGGCTGCCATTCTTGCTGCAACTTCCAATTGAACCATAATTGTTATGCTGGAAATATGGTATCTTTGTTCCAGTAGATGCATAATTATAGGCGTAGTAATGTAGTAAGGCAGATTGGCCACTACCTTGTAGCTTAGCTCTTGGCCCGGAGGGATTTCTTGCCGGACAACTTCATCTAAATCTATTTTTAAGATATCCTGGTTAATAACCTGTACATTAGAAAAATCACTTAAAGTTTCAGCTAGAACCGGCAGCAAAGTTTTATCAAGCTCCACTGCCAATACTTTTTTAGCATTGGCTGCCAAGAATTGGGTCAAAGTACCTAAACCAGGGCCGATTTCAACTACAATATCCTCAGAGTCCAGTTGGGCACTTTCCACAATGGTCTGTAGGACTTCTTCGTTGGTTAAAAAATTTTGTCCATAACTTTTTTTTGTATGAAAATTATATTTTTGCATTAATTTTTTCACATTTCGGGCAACAGTTAAATTGATCATTAGTTCACCTCACCCAACTAGTATACAGCATTTTTTGCTAAATATAAGCAAAAATGAGGCTGAAAAAGCCTCATTAGTTGCGTGAAACGCCTTAATCACTCTAGAAGATACACCTTCACTGTCCGTACTCCCCAGCGGCGGGCTTCCCTTTGGCTGTTCATAAATACATCAATCCTGTTTCCTTGAATAGCCCCTCCTATATCCAGGGCTCTAGCAACGCCGTAGCCTTCTACATAGAGCCGGCTGCCGAGAGGTATTACCCCTGGGTCTACAGCCACAGTTCCCCGGCCAGGTTTTGTCCCTGAAAAGGTAGAATTACCTGTTGCACTGTAGGCTGTAGCAGTGACAGTTAAGGATTCCCTAAACCTGTAGCTGTCTCCGCCTCTGGAGACTACAGAACGGGTTCCATAAGCAATGCATTTGTTCACGGGTTTTTTTACTACTTTGGTGTCTATTACCTGCCGGTTTACTTCTACTCCATCCCGGTAGGTAATTTTAATAATTTTTCTCTCCAAACCTTTTTGCCCGGCAGTTGTAACTTTCTCCATACCTCTATCCCAATTTGCCATTTCTTTGCGTTCAATTTGGAAAGGTATTGGTACTTCTTTAGTTATTTTTTTGTAGCCAATTCTTTTAATTACAATTTTGGTGGGTTCTGCAATAAGTGTCCCTAATGCCGGTGAAATTTGATCCTCCGGACCAAGAGTAACTCCCGACTGCTTTAATATTTCTTCGACTTTGGCTGGTGGTGTTTCTGCTTTGAGCAGTCTTCCATCAACTTTAATTACAACCGGAAAGGCTCTTTCAATTGCAACTACCATTCCATCCTGCAAAGCAGTTTCCAACTCATAGGAGATGCTATCTTTAGGATTTAAGGCAATTCTTTTTTCCTTCAAGACCTCTCCAACTTGTTTTTTAAAAGTGGACACTTGCTCTGCTTTGCCATCCACCGTAATGGTTATATCCTTTCGTGCCCAAGTATAACCGGTTAGTCCTAACAAGACTAAGACGACAAGTGCTAATATAGAAACAATTATAATTTGCTGCTTATGCCGGGCCTGAATACATTGTTTTACCCAATTTTTAATCCAGGCATCCATTTTTTCCCTCCTCGAAATTAATTAAGAAACGGTACTATTAAATATTCTCCAAAAAAAAAAGGATTCCTGCCTAAGCAGGAATTCCCCTATTTTAATGTAAAATATATACTTTTACGACTTTTCTTCCCCAATTTAGAGCTTCATTAACGCTATCATAAAAAAGATCAATTCTATGGCCGTTGATGGCTCCTCCCGTATCCTGGGCCACACAATAGCCGTAGCCTTCTACATATAATTTTGTTCCCAGGGGTATGACATCTGGATCTACAGCAATAATTCCTCGATAGGGCATAATGCCCGTTGCTGTTCTGTTACCAGTGTGAGTATAGCCTGTAGCTTCCATGAACAGCATTTTTCTCCCCTCTAAACTTCTAGAGGCAGTAGCAACTACTGGGTTTTTAGTGCCATAGGCAATGAGTTTAGTTTGGGGAGCTTTAATAACGGCACTGCTGATGATCTTTCTACCTTGCTCTTGCCCATTTTTGTAGGTAATTATAACTATTTTTTGCATTACGCCTGGCCGGCCTTCCTGAAGTACTTTTGTTTGGCCTTTGACTAAAGATTTTTTGGGCTGTCGCTTAGTAACAAAATCAACTTTTTGATACTTAACCACTTTTTTTTCAGTTATTCTTGTAACAATAAGCTTTTTAGGCAGCTCCGAAGTATTTAAATTGTCTGTGACCTGATCTAAGGAGCCCAGGCGAATCCCGCTATTGGTCAAAACTTTTTCCCGGGTAGGCTTGGCGACCATAATTGTTTTGCTTTTGCCGTCAGCACTGACAATAACAGGAATTGCCTTATAAATACGAACTTCCGAACCTTCCTGGATTTTAGCCATTTCCCCTGGTTCCACTAAATCATATTTGCTTAGCTGTATTTTCTGCTGCCTTAGAACCCCTTGAACATTGCGGGCTAAGGTTCGTATTTTAATTTTTTTCACACCCTGTACTACAGTGACGGTTTTAACCGCTTGGGCATAACAAGTTAGGGACATTCCACAGAGCAAAAAAAAGGCAGTGATTAAAAGCAGTATTTTTTTGCCCGGCGGAGCTTGGCAATTTGCAGTTTTTAGCAATAGATCACCTCGAAAGATTATTTGAAAAAAAAGTGTGTTAAATTATCATATGCAACATCCTTATACTTAGGCTATTCGTATTTTATGCATGGGTTATGCAAATTATTCCTTTTATGCTATCAGAGGGAAAAATAAAGGCTCCGGACCGTTGTCTTCATTGGTCCAGAGCCATTGAAAGTTTATCAATGTTTAGAGAATACCTCCACTCTTAGCGTAGGTGGGGAGGTTCACCTTTTAATTATTCTGTTAAATAACTTGTGCAATAATTTTAGGCTAAAAGAAATTAGTAAATAAACTGTGAAAAAGGCTAAAAAGCCATATAAACCCGCTTCCGCATCTTTTAGTTCCATATTGCCTCGGCCTGTGATTTTTTGTTCTATTTCCACGGCAAAAACAAAAACTACTAAAAGTGTAAAGGTATAAATAAAGGAAAGGGCCGTTATGCTCCAGCGGGCAATCCTTTTAAAAAGCAGATGAATGACGAGGAAAAATGCAATTCCCAAAAGACCTACCAGCCAAAAATGCAGCTCCTTATCGGTCATGGAGAAATCAAAGGTCCGTGCTACCGCTAAGACTAGATCATGGAGTGCATTAATAAATTCGGCTAACAGCCAAATGCTTCTTTCCATTTTTACACTTCTTTCATTGTTAAAGCAATTCTTTTCCGTTCTAAATCTACTTCCATAATTTTCACTTTCACAATATCACCTACATTTACAACTTCCAGTGGATTTCGCACGTATTTTTCCCCTAATTCGGAGATGTGAACTAAACCATCCTGATGGACTCCTATATCTACAAAAGCTCCGAAATCCACTACATTTCTAACGACGCCGTTTAAGACCATTCCAGGTTTTAAATCCTCCAGCTCCATAACTCCTGCTTTAAAAACCGGCGGCGGCAGCTCTTCTCGAGGGTCTCGGCCAGGCTTTTCCAGCTCCTTTACAATATCTTGCAGGGTAGGGAGCCCTATGTTTAATTTTTGGGCCAAAGCAGGTAAATCAGCCTGGATCTTTATGGGCAAGTCCTGTCCCAAATCAATGCCTAATTCAGCTAGGAGCTGATAGGTTACTGCGTAAGATTCCGGGTGGACAGCAGTGTTATCTAAGGGATTATCGCTGTCTGGCAAACGCAAAAAGCCTGCACATTGGACAAAGGTTTTGGGCCCTAGGCCGGCAACTTTCAGCAATTCCTGCCTGTTTCGGAAGAAGCCCTTTTCTTCCCGATAAGCTACAATTTTCTTGGCAATTGACGCTGAAACACCGGCTATGTAGTTTAACAGAGAGGGTGAAGCAGTATTTAGATCCACCCCTACAGTATTTACACAATCTTCTACTACACCCTGCAAGGTTTCTCCTAACCTTTTTTGGTTTACATCATGCTGATACTGTCCTACTCCAATGGCTTTAGGGTCGATTTTCACCAGCTCTGCTAAAGGATCTAAAAGCCTGCGGCCAATAGAAGCAGCGCTGCGCAAAGTTACGTCAAACTGGGGAAATTCCTCTTGAGCCAGTTTAGAGGCAGAGTACACTGATGCTCCTGCCTCGTTGACTATAGTATAGAGTACTCTTCCATTAAATTCCACCAGCAAATCGGCTATAAATTTTTCACTTTCTCGAGAAGCTGTGCCATTGCCAATGGCTATGGCTGTAACTCCATGTTTATAAATCAGCTCCTTGACTTTTTCGGCAGCTTCGGCGATTTTATTTTGAGGCGGTGTAGGATAGATAACTGCAGTATCTAAAACTTTGCCGGTTGCATCTAAAACAGCTATTTTGCAGCCTGTCCGATAGGCAGGGTCTAAACCTAGGACCGTATGCCCTTTGCAAGGGGGCTGGAGTAAAAGTTTCTTTAAGTTGGCGGCAAAGACTTTAATAGCCTGCTCTTCCCCTTTTTCAGTCAGTTCTTTGCGCAGTTCCCTTTCTAGGCTAGGTTCTAACAGGCGCTGCCAACCATCCTTAATGGCATCTTGCACATAAGCTGCTCCTGCGATGCCTTTCGGGAGAAAAACCTTTTCTAGGTAGGCAAGTATTTCAGCTTCAGGAAACTCTATTTTGGCTTCTAAGAATTCTTCTTTCTCACCTCTATTTATAGCTAAAACCCGGTGAGGAGGTATGGAGCGTACTGCTTCTTGGTATTCATAATACATTTCATAGGGAGATCTTTCCGTACTTTTGGTTTTTTTACGGGAAACAAGGAGTGCCTTTCTTTTGGCTAACTGCCTCAAATATTTGCGAGCTTCTGCGTTGTCGGAAACCATTTCAGCAATAATATCCTGGGCTCCTTGGAAAGCTTCCTCTCTCGTATTGACGCCTAACTCAGCATTAATAAACTTTTGGGCTTCCTCCTCTAGATTTCCCGAAGTAAGAGTCAACAAAAGCTCCGCTAAAGGCTCTAGTCCTTTTTCTTTGGCTGCTGAAGCCCTGGTTTTGCGCTTGGGCCGGAAAGGACGATAAATATCTTCCAGCTCCACTAGTGCTTGGGCCGCTGCAATTTTTTGTTCCAGCTCAGGGGTTAGGACTCCCTGCTCGTCCAAAAGACGGGTAATCTCCACTTTGCGCTCTTCTAAACTGCGCAGGTATCCTAGACGTTCAGTTAAGTCACGTAACACTTCGTCGTTTAAGCCACCTGTCATTTCTTTCCGGTAGCGGGCGATGAAGGGAACAGTATTTCCCTCATCTAAAAGCTGTACTGTGCTTATTACTTGTTTTTTTGCTAAGTTAAATTCCGCAGCTAACTGTGCTACTATATTCAAAATGCTCTCCCCTTTGCGTTAATCTGTTTGAACAGGCAGACATCGAGGTCAGCTAACTAAAGTCAAGTAATTTTATTAATAAATGTTTAACTTAAAGATAAGCATAGCAAAATAAACCTGACAAGAAGGTAAAAAATCCCAACAAGCCAAAACGTATCTACTTTTGAAATGGATAGATTTTCCCAATGGACGGGCATAGAAAAATCTTCCCTGGGACGGTTACATTTATATCCGATGTCTGCCTACTCTTGTCTCGCCCCGTCAGTTTTACTGTTTATTATATCTTTGGGCAACTATGGCCCAATCTATGGCTTTAAAGAAGGATTCAATATATTCCGGCCTTCTGAGCCCATATTGGGTTATGTAGGCATGTTCAAAGACATCCATGACTAAGAGGGGACATGCTCCCGCCAAATGGCCTGTATCATGTTCGTTGATCCAGGTGTTAAACAGCCGTTTCCCTTGGGTGTCGTAATATAAAATGGCCCAGCCAATGCCCCGCATTAAGCCTACTCCTTTGAAATCCCGCTCCCAGGCTTCCCAGGAGCCAAATTCATGTAAAATAGCTTTATAAAAAGCACTGTTTCTGTCTAAGCCGGAGCCTCCTTTTTTCATATTACCAAAGTAGTACTCATGAAGCCTCATTCCGTCAAATTCCCAGCCAAAGCGCCTTTTTAGTTCTGCATATTGGGGTAAATTAGTCCTTCCATCCTTTAAGTACATTTTTAGCAGCTCATCTAACTTATTAGTATTTTCTACATAGCCTCGGTATAAGGTAAAATGCAAATTTAAAAGCTGGTCGGAGAAGCCAGGTGTTCCATAAAGGTAATCAAAGTTTTTAGGCTGATACTTCATTCCGCAACACCTCTTTTAACTTGTATTTACCTTACATTCTATGCCTTTAGTCAAATTTAATTACCGCTGTCCAATTTTGGCATTGGCATGGGCAAAAATCGAATAGGGTATTCCATGCATATTGATATATTGATTCTACCACAAAATTTGCTATCCAGTTACCCAAAATATTCCATCTAAATTATAGTATTGACTAATCTCTCCTGCATTATTGGTTACAACAAGAAGTATTTAGGTGTTACCATTGGCAATAGCCGTATCAATGGAACAAATATTTTTTCTTTTAGGTAAAAGATTATAGGATTTGCCAAAAAACAAATACTAAAGCAAAGTAGGCAAGGAGAGATAAAAATGGATTTCACAGGGTTTAGCGCCGAAGATTTTGCTGTTTTTGATTTAGCAGGTTTTGAAGAGAGAATGTTAGCCATTCGAAGTTTAATTAGGCCCAAGTTACTTGCTTTAGGGGAAATTTTAGCGCCGGGGCTTTCAGCTAAAAGCCGGCATTCCTTTTATCCTCACGTGGCCAGCCATGCCCGGAGAACAGTTAATCCTCCTGACGATACTTGGCTTGCCCTTGGCCGTTCACCCCGAGGCTATAAAATGTATGTCCATTATGCCGTGGGCATAGCAAGAGACTATGTTTACACTCGATTAGTTTTAAAACCGGAGGCTAAAGACAAGGAAACCTTAGCTCGTAATTTACAAGAAAATGGGCCCCAGCTCTTGAATAGCTTCAAAGGGAAAAATATTTTTTGGTATGGGCTGCCTAAAAAGCTTGGAACTACTGTACCTATAGAAGATATGGATAATATTTTGGGACAGGTAGTGGAAGACCTGCAACAAAAAAAATCTTCTTGGCTAGCCGTTGGTCGAGAATTAAAACCTAATAATCCCCTTCTGCAGCAACCAGCTAATTTAGTGCCGGAAATTGAAAATTTTTTTCTGCAACTGCTCCCCCTTTACAGGGCAGCTGCAGAAAAAAAATAGCCTTTTGCAAGGCTATTTTTAACGTTTTCTATTTACTTCAATGGCTACATAATCAAAAATTCCTGGAATAGGTGCTTCCGGTTTTTTGACCCGTACTAATACTTCTTGGACTAAGGTCTGCTTTTCTAAAATATTTTGGGCAATAGTTTCCCCTAAGGCCTCGATTAATTGAAATTTTTGTTTTTCCACGATTTCTTTAATTTGCTCATAAACATGGGCATAATTAACCGTATCTTCAACTCGGTCACTTCGGCCAGGCTGTTGTAAATTTAAGTGCAGTTCTACGTCGATAAAAAATTTTTGTCCTAAAACATTCTCCTCCGGCATAACCCCATGGTAGCCATAAAAAGCCATATTCTGCAGTAGAATCTTGTCCATCTGTTAATCTTCCTAACTGCCAAAGTTAATCAAGGACATGGCTTCGGCTCGAACTTTAGCATCGGAGGCAAAGATGCCCCGTACAGCTGAGGTTAGAGTTTTAGAACCGGGCTTTTTAACTCCCCGCATGGTCATGCACATATGTTCAGCTTCAACAACTACAATTACTCCATAAGGTTCTAATTTGGTCATAATTGTATCAGCAATATTAGCTGTGAGCCGTTCTTGCAGCTGAGGGCGGCGGGCAATGGTTTCTACTACTCTAGCTAATTTACTTAAACCGGTTAGTTTTCCCCCTTTTGGGAGATAGCCTACGTGAGCTTTCCCAAAGAAAGGGACTAAATGGTGTTCGCACATGGAATAAAAAGGTATGTCCTTAATCAAAACTAATTCTTCATGCTTTTCTTCCTGAAAGAAAATTTCCAAATGCTTGCCAGGGTCTTCTTTTAAGCCTACAAAAATTTCTTCATACATTCTTGCTATTCGCTTGGGAGTATTGACTAATCCTTCCCGATCAGGGTTTTCTCCAATAGCTTCTAATATATCCCGGACTGCTTTTTCGATTTTTTGTTTATCCATTTTAATCCCTCATTTCGCAGTTATTAGTTTGGAAAGCTTAGCGTAAAGGAAATTTTCCTTTGGCCCAAGTGGTTAATTTTCCACCAAAAGGAGTAAGAACATAATTGAGAATTTCATGTAACTTTTCTAGCTTTAAGTTTTGTTCTCCTTCTAGTAGAAAAGATTGGCATAACTCAAAAAGACTTGGATCTATTTTTTTTATGGCTGCTAAAATTTTTTTATTTTTCGGGGCATCAAGTTGATGCAATTGAAAATAGGCTTGCAAAATACTATTTAATAAAGTATGTGCTAAATAAATAGCATTTAATAAGTCTTCCTGGCGGTTGACTAAATCCTCCCAAGATTGGGTAAGTGTAAAGCGCAGATACCGGATTTCTTCGTCAGTAATCCTTAGGGGCTCCTGGAGCCATTTTTGCACTTTGGTTAATATTTCCTCCACCCAGGGAGGTTTCTGATAAATAACTTGATAGTGCTTAAATATATTACGCAAAAATAACCAATTTTCCTCCATTCCTTTGTACAGTAATTCTACAGGAAGGTAGGAAATGTCATATTTAATTTGGTTCTTGGTATAAACTGATCTTTCAAAATATTGGCTTTTTTCTGTAATAACTAAAAAATCTAAATCGTTTAACAATTGCAGTGCCGACAAATTTTCTGTGGCTGCAGCACCAATTAATAATACTGCTAAAGGACTTTCTAGGGCAAGTATTTGATCTAATTCCATTTGTAAAGTAACGCTGGCAAACATTGTATCACCTTTTAGATTTGGCTTTACCTCCTAATTAGTTTTCCAGTTTATTATAGCATTTACAGATGTATTTTTTAAGGTATCTCTCATATTTAGCATAGAAGGTTTCGGTGACATCCTTCTACCTAGGTTCTTAAATCTGTTGTATTTTCTTACCTTCTAATCCTTAATGCCTGCCTTGTTTTTTAATTGCTGATATTCTTCTTCTGAGACTATCTCTACAATTGTAATGGTTAAATGTTTTGCTAAGTTTAAATCGTAACGGTTCTCGACCGGTACTCCATTATCAAATAAAATTGTCACAATAGGCCGAATGGTTAATTTATTAATGAGATCCACAACTATCCCAATTTGACCCGTACTTAGTCTGACAATAGTGCCTTTGGGATAGGGTGCCAAGTGGAATAAAAAGGCTTGGACAAGATCGTAATCAAAAATATGGTTTCCACAGCCGGCAATATATTCATAAGCTTCGTGAGGAAGATAAGCCTTTTTGTATATTCTCGGGCTAACTAAGGCATCGTATACATCTGCCATTGCTACAATTTGTGAATAGCGGTGAATTTCCTTTTTAGTTAAACCCCTAGGATAACCACTTCCATCAATTCTTTCATGGTGTTCCCAGGCAATTCGGGCCGATAACTTATGAATATCCCTTTGCTTGCTTAAAATTTCATAACCAAAAGTAGTGTGTTTTTTCATTAATTCGTATTCTACATCTGTTAATTTGCCTGGTTTATTTAAAATATCTTCAGGAATCATGACTTTTCCGATATCATGCATTAAAGCCCCTATGCCTAATAAATTTAGATTTGCCTCAGTAAGATTTAAGGATACCCCCAGGAGTAAAGATAAAACACAAACATTGACACAGTGGCTATAGGTATAATCATCTGTAGTACGAATGTCTGTCATATTTACAATTAGGTTTTTGCTTGAACCTAGCTCCTCTGTGATCCTCTTGACGGAGCTTAAAAGCTTAGGGACGTTAATATTAAAGCCTCTCTTGTTTTTCAACTGAGTTTTAACTTCGTTAGTTATTTCTTTAACTGCTTTTTTTGACTCTAGTCTAGTTCTTCCAGAAACAAGGTCATTTACTTGTACTTCCGGTAAAAAGCCATCTTCAATATACACAGCGGGGACTTTAAAATAGCGCAGTTTATTAATAAATTGTTCACTGAGGACTACTCCGGCGCTGAGCAAAGTATATCCCTCTGAACTATACACATTTTGGGCAATTTTCATTTTTGTTGTTAAAAGATCTATGTCAACTTTCCTCATTATTTTCCAGCCTTTGTAAGTTATTGATAAGAGGAACCAATTTTAAAATTAATATATAGTATGTAAGCTATTTAATTTGGTATATTTCGCTAAATCATAATTTTATTCCTTTTTTAGAAAATAAAAAAGCCTCCACCGAGGCTCATTATTTGTCTATCTTTTCAGTTAAGTACTTCCAATACTTTTTGGGCATATTCTGCATTTGCAGCTTAGGATTTGTGCGATTGGGCACAGCTATGCTCTCAAAGTAACTTTGCCACAGCCGAGAAAAGTTCTTATTTTGAGGAGCTTGTCCTGTTAAATCCGTCACAGGAAGAGGCGGCAGCTCCGCCAAGTACCATTCCCGGGGTTGATAAACTGCTGCTAAATTCCTTTGGAGGTCATGGATAATCCATTTTTGGTCAGCAAAGCGCTTGGCAAAATGGGGTGCTAAAATACTAACGATGTTCCCTTCTGGCTCAAACTGGGCATAATAAATTTCTCCCTGCAGCTTAACAAAACGCAGAAGACCTAAATAGCGGTGCCTTTCCCTACGGACTTTTTGCCCTAAGGTATGCACGGTGAAAACATCTTGCCGGGCTAGATCTAAATCTATTTTTTCTCCCCGCTTAAATCCCAGCTGCAGGTATTTATAAATTGCGGTTGGAGCTTCCGGATGTTCTGCCAAGTAAGCGTAATAAATATTGCTTAAAGCGGCAGCGGAAATTTTGCTGCTTACTGCTGCTAAGACTTTTTGGGCCTTGGCCTCATCCGTTTTGATATGTATGGCGGAGTCAAATAAACTTAATTCTAACTGGCCCTGAACTGTTATGCCGTCAGGTTTCTCCGGCTGGTAATAACTTTCGTAAATTGCTGTCAGTAAACCTGGAAAAGTACCATCAAAAGTAAAGTAGAGCATTATAATTCACCTGTATAGCTAGAATAGCCGTCGTCTCTAGGTAAAGATAATTGAGGCCGGGAAAAAATAGTCAACTGTTCATAGGGGGACTGGCGTTGATTTTTTTTACCTCCCTGGAGTAATGCGCTGCGAATAAAGTCGTCTTGGAAAGTAATTCCCCCTGGATATTTCCCCTGACAGGTAATAAAATATTTGGCTCTTTTTAAAACTACGCCTAACCTGGCTAAAGCTTCCACATCTAAAGCCCGCATTTTCCGGGCTACTATGATGCGCTTGGCGGACCTAACTCCAATGCCGGGAACCCGCAGCAGCATTTCATAGGGTGCTTTGTTAATTTCTAGGGGAAAGTGCTGCAAGTTGTTTAAAGCCCAATTGGTTTTAGGGTCAAACTCCACAGCAAAATCCGGGTGTTCCGAACTTAGCAATTCCTTAGCTTGAAAGCCATAGAAACGCAGGAGCCAATCTGCTTGGTAAAGCCGATGCTCTCTTAATAAAGGGGGCTTAGTTATACTTGGCAAATTGCGATGTTCCACTACCGGCACATAGGCTGAATAATAGACTCTTTTTAAGTTGTATTTGTGGTACAGGTTTTCCGATAAAGTTAAGATATTTAAATCATGCTCAGGGGAAGCCCCAACAATGAGCTGGGTAGTCTGCCCCGCCGGTACAAATCCTTTAGGGCTTTCTGTAATTTGGTTTTTGATATAATCCATAGGTTTTAAAATAGTTGTTTTGTCCTTTTGAGGAGCTAAAAGCTTTAGACTCCGGTTAGAGGGAAGCTCTATATTGACACTCATTCTATCTACCAGCTGCCCCGCTTTTTTAATGAGCTCCCCATCTGCCCCAGGAATAGCTTTTAAGTGAATGTAGCCATGAAAGTGGTACTCCTGCCGCAGCTTTTGGACTGTCTGCAGCAAAAGTTCCATAGTACGGTCGGGGCTATGGAAAATTGCCGAGCTTAAGAAGAGGCCCTCAATATAGTTACGGCGATAAAAATTAATTGTCAAGTCCGCTAACTCCTGAGGAGTGAACATGGCCCTAGGCACATCGCTAGTGGATCTATTAACACAGTAGGCGCAGTTAAAGCTGCAATAGTTTGTTAGAAGAATTTTCAGCAAAGAAATACAACGGCCATCTGCCGCCCAGCTGTGACAAATACCGCTAACGTGACCATTGCCTAAACCATCGTTATTTTTACGTTTACTCCCGCTGGAGGAACAAGATACATCGTACCTAGCCGCCTCCGCTAGGATTCTTATCTTTTTTTCTAGGTCCATGATCTACCCTCTAAAATAAGTAATATATTTTTATTGTAACAAAAAGCATGCCTTTTAGCAAACGTATGTTCTAAAGACAATTTTTATTTTTCCATAATATGGGGTTTTATTCAATAAAATTTTCTCTTGATTTTATAAAAAAATCATTATATAATTTTTATTAATTCAAATACTAAAACCTGTGATGGAGAAAAGTAGGTTTGGTTCAGTCTTTAAGGGAGAAAGTGCCGCCGACTGAAAGCACTTTTAAGATCTGCCCATACTGAAGTTCCCTCCTGAGGTGCAAGCTGAAACTGTATAAACAGAAAGTAGGTAAGCCGTCAAACTCTAGACGTTACAAGAGAGAGGGTATCGGATTTTTTCCCGTACTTAATACTTGAGTGGAACTGTTTTGTAGTTCAACTAGGGTGGTAACACGGAAAGCTTAGCTTCTCGTCCCTAAGGGGCGAGGAGTTTTTTGTTTTATTTACGGAAAATACTCCTGTACCTTATAGAGAGAGTCTATATCACTGTAGACTAATTAGGGTGGTACCACGGAAACCTGCCGTTTCGTCCCTTAGGGGATAACGGCAGGTTTTTTATTGGGAAAATATCAAACTAATTGGAGGAATTAAAATGATTATTGTTATGAAATTAACCGCTAAACAAGAGGAAATTGCCAATGTGGAAAAAAAGCTGAAGGATAATGGCTATCGTTTACATCTTATTCAGGGAGTCAAAAGGCTGGTTATTGGAGCTGTAGGTGATAGAAAAGTGCTGCTGGAATCTTTGGGTTTAGAAAGAATGCCGGGAGTTGAAAAAATTGTACCTATTATGCAGCCCTATAAGTTAGTCAGCAGGGAAGCTAAAGAAGAAAATACCTTAGTAAAAGTTAAGGATGTTGTTATTGGCGGGCAAGAGGTTGTGGCTATTGCCGGACCATGTGCCGTTGAAAATAGGGATCAACTTTTAACTGCCGCTAAGAGGGTAAAAGAGGCAGGTGCCAAGATTTTGCGAGGCGGTGCCTTCAAACCTAGAACCTCTCCCTATAGTTTCCAAGGTTTAGAGGAAGAAGGTTTAAAACTATTAACTGAAGCATCTCAGGAAACGGGGCTTCCTACTGTAACGGAAGTAATCGATGAGGCTAGTTTAAATTTATCTGTAGAGTATGTGGATATGCTGCAAATAGGGGCTAGGAATATGCAAAATTTCCGTTTGTTGCAGTTAGCCGGCCGCTCCGGCAAACCCATTCTCTTAAAAAGAGGCGCTTCTTCGACTATTGAAGAATGGTTAATGGCTGCCGAATATATTGCCTCGGAAGGCAATGGAAATATTGTACTATGCGAACGAGGAATTAGAACCTTTGAAAACGCAACCCGCAATACTTTAGATTTAAGTGCCGTTGCCGTTGCTAAGAACTTAAGCCATTTGCCGGTTATTGTTGACCCCAGTCATGCAACAGGCCAAACCAAACTCATTGGTCCTATGTCCTTAGGAGCTGTGGCGGCAGGCGCCGATGGTTTAATTATTGAAGTCCATCCAAATCCAGCAGTTGCCCTTTGCGATGGGCCCCAATCTCTAACAACGGAAGCTTTCTCTGATTTAATGGGGAAATTGCAGCCGGTGGCACAAGCAGTAGGGCGCAGTTTCTAAAAACTTGCCTTTTGCCAAATCAGCAGTATAATTAAAAAAATCTCTAAAATAACTTGGCTTTTGCCAAGTTTTTTTAGTTTCAAAAAAATAATAGTTTTTTTCTATTTGCTGTCACAAAATATAGCATAAAATTGTTTATATAATGTAAAGCTCATGAGCAGAACTGCAATATACAAGTTTAAAAGGGGTGGGTAAAAATTATAGCCGGGGAATCGCTGCCAAACATAATAACAAATGATCTTAAGAGTACCAGTTTCAATGAATTATTTGCTAGTTATTATGAGATTATTTGCCGCCAGTTACTGTATTTAACAGGGGACCCAGGAACTGCCGACGATTTAGCCCAGGAAACTTTTCTAAAACTTTATACCTCACCCCCTAAGGAATTAACTAATCCCGGCGGCTGGCTCCGCAAAGTGGCTACGAATTTAGCCTATAACTATTTAAAAGGTGAAAAAATTCGCAAATCTAAAGAAATTAATACGGAATACGAACGCCTTGATAAAATAATTTCTTTTGATGAAATCTTTATCCGGAGTCAGGAAGTCAGAGAAGTACGCGGGGTTTTAAAGAAAATGTCCCCTAGAGATCGAATAGGGCTGCTGCTTAAATTCTCTGGATACAGTTATCAGGAAATTGCCCAGGTCCTCGAAATCCAAAAAAGTTCAGTAGGTACTATACTGGCACGAAGTATGGCCAGATTTAAAGAAGAGTACCTTCGGCAGAAAGGTTGTGAATAAAATGTGTCCTGATTTAGGTACTCTGCAAGCATATTTAGACGGGGAGTTGTCAGTGGAAGAACGGCAGCAGTTGGAGAAGCATTTACAAAGCTGCCACCTTTGCCGCGAACATTTCCAGGAATTAGGGGATAATGCTTTTTTTACTCAACAGCTTATTACTAACTATGGCCAAGAGATGAATAAAGCTAATTTTGATCGAAAAGCAGCTTGGCAAAAAATTGTGAGTTCTCAAGTAAAACAGATTAACTCAGCGAAGCTTGAAAAAAGGAAAGGAGTATTTCAAATGTTCAATAAATATAGGAAATGGGCTGCTGTAGCAGCCGGAGTTGCGGTACTTTGCGGCTCTATGAGCTTTAGCCAGGTACGCAGCGCTGCAGCTAGTTTTTTAAATATCTTTCGGGTAGAAAAATTACAGACTGTAACTTTAACTGCTGAAGATTTAAGTGAAGTAAAAAATAAGCTGGATAACAAAGGCACCATTAAGCTAAAGGATTTTGGTAAAGTTAAGATAGCTAATGATTATAACAGCACAGAAATAACCCTTGAAAAAGCCCAAGGAGAAGCAGATTTCGATTTAAAATTCTTTGCTGAAAACAAAGTTGATCCCGCAAATATTTCCCTGCGTAAAGAATCGGGTAATCGAATCGATTTTACTTTAAATGTTGATAAGGTTAATAAATTAATTGAATCTTTAGGTGGGAAAACTTTACTGCCAAAAGAATTAGACCAGAAAACTTTTTCCATTGTGATTAATGAAGCTTACGTTATGGATTATAACTCTGATGAAAAAGGGAACAGAAATTATTTTAATTATGTGCAAACTAAAAGCCCTGAGGTTTTAGTTCCTGAGGGTACGAATGTGGAAGCTTTACGCACTGCTTTGCTTGCCCTCCCCTTTTTACCTGAAAATATACGTCAGCAGTTAGCAGGTATAAAAGATTGGCAGCACACTTTACCTATTCCAAATTTTGAAGGGAATACGAAAGAAGTTCAGGTTGACGGAACGCAAGGAGTTTATCTAGGCAGAAATAGTAAATGGGGCCAATTATTCTGGCAAAAAGATGGTGTCCTAAATATCCTTAGCGGAAATCTAAATATGGATGAAGCTTTGGAATTAGCCAACGGGTTAGAGAAATGATTATAGAAACTCAGAATTTAACCAAACAATTTAATGGTCAAGGCGGGTGCCGAAATATTTGCCTCTCTGTGGAGGAGGGGCAAATTTTCGGTTTTTTGGGTCATAACGGTGCTGGTAAAAGTACCTTAGTGAAAACCTTAGTAGGTCTTTTACATGCAGACAGCGGCAAAGCTTGGCTTCTGGAAAAACCTTTAGGTGATTTAGAGTCCCGGAAGAAAATAGGTTTTTTACCGGAAAATTTTCGTTACCATGATTGGATGACTGGCTTTGAGTTACTTGCTTTTCATGCTTCCCTATATAAATTGCCGCAAAATATTATTCGCCAGCGCATTCCGGAAGTTTTATTACAAGTAGGGCTTAAAGATTTTAGCAAACAAAAAATAGGCACCTACAGCAAAGGGATGCAACAGCGTATTGGTTTAGCCTGCGCTTTGCTTTCAGACCCAAAACTATTGTTTTTAGATGAGCCTACTTCAGCTCTCGATCCTTTAGGCAGGAGAGAAGTTAGGGAGATTATGTTGAAATTGCGGGCAGAAGGAAAAACCATCTTTTTAAACAGCCATTTACTAAGCGAAGTTGAAAACGTTTGCGACCATGTGGCAGTAATTAAAAGAGGACAAATTGTTGCAGCCGGGACTTTACCGGAATTGCTTCAGGGTTCTGTTGAAGTTACAGTAAGAATAGGCAATTTAAATCCGCTGATCCTAGAAGCTATAGGGAATTACGGTAATATCTTGAAAGTAGAAGGGCAAAAGGTAACTGTAGAATTGACAAGCAGAGAAAAAATTCCTGGTTTAAGTGAACTAATCATTAAAAAACATGGGCAGCTTTATGAACTGGCAACCTACAACTTATTGGAAGAGCTATTTCTAAAATTAATGCAGGAGGAAACTGAAGCATGTTAGTCATAGCCAAAAATACTTTTCAGGAAATAATCCATAAAAAAGTTTTTTTGCTGGTATTATTCCTAACTATAGCTTTTTTAGGTTTGTACGGTACAGCCTTATACTTTGCATACAAAAATCCCGGCAGTGAAGATATGCTTTACCGTAGTCTGATTCTATCCCAGCTGCTATCCGCAGGGCTTTATTTTGCTAGTTTTATTAACGCCTTCTTGGTAGTAGTTGCTTCAGCCGGGGCTATTTCCGCTGAAATTGAAAATGGAACTTTATATGCGATCATACCAAAACCTATTAAACGCAGTTCTATTGTTATTGGTAAATTTTTAGGCCTTGGGATTATGCTAATTGTTTATGCAGCCCTATTTTTTGCTTCAATAATCCTTTTAACCCAAATTTTAAGCCATTGGAGCTTTACTTTCTTAACTACGGAAGGAATAATTAAAGGGTTGCTGCTTTTTTGTTTGGAGCCTTTAATTTTACTAGGTTTAGGTATATGGGGAACAACTTTTCTGCCAACAATTAATAATGGAATTTTAATCGTCATGCTTTATGGTCTGGGAATGATTGGTGGAATCATCGAACAAATTGGTGCCTTAGTTAAAAATACAACAATGGAGCAATTGGGCATTGCCTCTAGTTTGATTATGCCTACGGATGCTATTTACCGCAAAATGACGGGAGATTTGTTCAATACCGGCCTTATCACTTTCCAAGGAGCAGGTCCTTTCGGTGCGGTTAACCAGCCCAGCAACTGGATGGTTGTCTATGCATTACTTTATTTCATGATTTTCTTAATCTGGGGTGTCCATAAATTTAAACAGAGGGACATTTAATGCATGGGGGTATTCCCCCATGCATTTACTATAAGCATGGAGGCATGACCCCATTCTGTTTTTCCAAATTCATTTTTACCCTTTCGGTATTTTTTTCACATAAGCCCTAACATCTTGGACCAACTGGACCAATTTAGGAAAAGCCTTAATAGTTCCTTTAATTACAATGGGTCTGCCTATAGATTCAAGCTGCAGTGTCCGAGAGGTAAAGCCGCCAATATTCATTAAAATGTTTACGGCGGGCATGGTGTTAACAAATTTAATTTCTTCCACATTTTTTAAGAAACTATTAAGGTCTTGGAGAGCAGGCAGCAGCAATTTATCCGCACTTTTCCTCCCTAAAGTTGCTACTGTATTTCCCCATTCATCCTGACCCCAGATTTTAATTCGGCCAAAATCTTTATTGGTTCCCCGGTCATAAAGGGGTATGGCCATTAGGTCTTTTTCCGTGGGAACTTTATTTGGAGATAAGCGTTTTAAATGAAGCCAGGCAGCTACAACAGTTGAGTGTGTTCCACCGTAATCATGATAAATAACTAACATATTTTACTCCTGTAACTTCAGCCACTTCCGGCTGAAGGGCAACTAAATCTGTCTTGGTAATATCCCGTAAAGCTCCTTTGCCTAATAGCCTGGCTGCCATCTGCATTTCAGTTACAGCTGCCTGTAAGAAGTTAGCTAAATGCTGAGCTGCTTCGTCTACATTTAATTGATCTGTGTGTTTTCCAGTATATAAAAACAGTTGCGTAGGATTTGTGCCGACAGGCATTTTTTCCAGCTGAAAATAAGTCAGAGCTACAAGACTAGGCTGTCCTACATAAACTGCATCAGCACCTAGGGCTAATGCTTTTAGAAAATCGCCAGGGGAGTGGGCCCCGCCGGCAGCAATTAAAGCAATCTTTTTCCGTACATTTTTTTTAACTAAATACTCATGAGCTTTAGGAATGGCATAGACAAGAGGAATGCAGAAATTATTAATTGTTAATTCTAGACTATAGGCAGTTCCACCGCCTCCTCCATCTAAAACAATTCCATCAAAGCCTGCCTCAATAGCCGCATCTAAGTCCCCTGCTAAATCACCAGCAGCTATTTTCACAACTACGGGAACATCTGGATTAATTTCTTTAATGCTTTGAACAAGTTTTTTCCAATCCCCAGGCCCTTTGACTTCGGGGAAAGTATTTGGGCAAACAGCATCCTGGCCTGACTTCATTTCTAAATGCCGGCGTAAATGTTCTCCAGCTTCCTCATATTTTACTTCAAATCCATCGCTGGCGGAGGCTCCTTGCCCTACTTTAACTTCGATCATTTCCGCCTGCTGCAGTTCTTGAGGCGTATTACCCCATTTACCCCGGTTATATTGGACAATATATTTATCTGCTAATTCCCTTTCCTCGGGGATAAAACCTGCTTCCCCTGAATTAACAGCTGTTTGGGCAAGTTTAGCAGCTCTAGCCATTGCTTTTTTTATTTCCATGCTGACAGAAACTCCGTAACCCATTCCAGTGATCATCAAAGGCATGGAAATTTCCAATGGTTTGGGGCAATTTAAGCCAATTTTTACTTGGGTATCGATTTGGGCATCCCTTTCTAAGGGCAATTCTTTCATTTGCTTGGGCAGAAATACTAAATCTCGAAAATCAGGATAGTTTTTTCGGGTAGTTCCTTCCGGCGCATAAAGGGGATTGCCGTTTTTGGCTCTTTGGGCAATCTCCTCCATCAGCAGCCAGGAAAAGTTGTTAACCATAGGCAACATTTTGGCCTGCTCAGCTTTAGACATTTGTTCTAAAAATTTAGCCATTATATTTTGTAGTGTATTTTCAAACAAAGTTAAACACCCCTTCAGTTCACTTTTTTTAGTTTTAACTTTGTTTGCAAAATTATACATAATTTTTTATAGCAAGTCTGCTGCCGGTTGAGCTAACTTTGAGCGTTCGCCTCTTTAATAAAAGTTACATGTCCAGAGCACTGTTGTTGTTTAAATTTTTCCGCCACGTTAGTTAAACCATTTGGAATGTATAAACAAAGCATAATGCATTAAGTGTCCTTGATCTATCCTAAAACTTCCTCTATACACTCTGCACACACGTCCACCACAAAACACATATCCTCTCGGCTGATAGTGAGAGGCGGGTTAAAATATAACACATCTCCCAGGGGACGCAGCAGGGCGCCTTTTTTCAGCGCCTTTTTATAGATTTGATAGCCATACCGGCGCTTACTGTCAAGCGGTTCTTTGGTTTCTTTATTTTTCACAAGCTCAATGGCGTTGATTAAACCAATGTGACGGATATCACCTACATATGGATTAGGGGAAAGTTTTTCCTGAATAAGGGAATTAAAATACTGGGAATTATCGTTGACATTCTGAATGATGTTTTGATCTTTCAGTATATTCAGCACCTCAAGGGCGGCGGAACAGGCAAGCGGATTACCGCAGTAGGTATGGCTGTGCATAAACGCTTTGCCCTCATTGTAATCGGCATAAAACGCATTATAGATTTTGTCGGTGGTAACCGCAATGGCCATGGGCATGTATCCGCCGGTCAACCCTTTTGACAGGCACATCATATCGGGAGAAATGCCGGCGTGTTCACAGGCAAACATTTTTCCCGTTCTGCCGTAACCGGTAGCAATTTCATCGGCAATCAAATGCACATTATATTCATCGCAAAGCCGCCGCAGCTTTTTCAGATATGGGGCCGGATATATTTTCATGCCGGCGGCAGCCTGTATAAGCGGCTCTACAATAAAGGCGCAGGTTTCATTTCCGTACTGCGCAAACGCTTTTTCGGCATTCTCAAAACACTCGGCATTGCAGCATTCACGGCACTTACCGTATTTGCACCGATAGCAGTCCGGGCTGTCCACCCGGATAATGTCCAACAGCATAGGTTTATAAATTTCGGAATACAAATCCACGCCGCCTACGGACAAAGCGCCCAGCGTTTCCCCGTGGTAGGCATCGCTCAATGCCATAAAGCGCTTCTTTTGAGGATTCCCTGTCTGGTAATGATACTGGAAGCTCATTTTCATGGCCGCCTCAATGGCTGACGATCCGTTATCGGTGAAGAAGAATTTTGTCAAGCCCTTGGGGGTAATTTTAGAGAGCTTATCGCAGAGTTCAATGGCAGGTGCATGGGAAAAGTTGGCAAAGATAACGTGTTCCAGCCGATCAATCTGTTTTTTGACCGCTTCGTTGATTCTGGGATTGCAGTGACCCAAAAGGTTACACCACCACGAGCTGACCACATCCACATAGCGTTTGCCGTCAGCCTCATACAGATATACGCCTTTCGCATGATCAATGACAATAGGAGGAAGTTCCTCATAATCCTTCATCTGGGAGCAGGGATGCCAGATATGCTCCAAATCTTTCTTTATGTAGTCCATATTTATATCTCCTTATACAGATCCGCTAACCTTTTGATATCTAATTCCAAATCCGTCGAATTTTGCCCGACACAGGCGACAACCGGGATACCCGTAAAATGTTGGATCTGCTTTTTGTTATCGCTGTGCAGGAAATTATCCGGTTCATAGCCGTTCAGGATAATGCCTCGGAGGCGAATACCCTGCTGCCTTGCGTACTCCACCGTAAGCACAGTGCTGTTGATGGTTCCCAGGGCAGCAGATGCGACTAGGAGAGCATCAAGCTTTAAGGATTTGATAATATCAGTCAGCATAATGGTTTGCTCATCCATTCTGATGGGGCAGATAATGCCGCCGCTGCCTTCCACGGTTATGAAATCAAACTGCTTTTTCATTTTTTCAAAATCAGAGAGCACTTTGCTCATTTCCACCGGCTTGTTTTCTATCTGCGCCGCCAGATGGGGGGATACTGCTGTTTCATAAATATAGGAAACCAGGCTGTTGGGATCCTTGTCAAGTCCGGAAATCCGGCACACATAATCGGCGTCTCCCGCAACCAGCTTTCCGTTTTTATATTCAGCCCCGCTAAGCGCCGCTTTGTAATATCCTGTGTTAAACCCATGCTGCCGAAGCTTCCTGGTGATAAGAGCAGTCACAAAGGTTTTTCCCACATCGGTTCCCGTGCCTGTTATAAAAATCCCTTTGCTCATAGCATTTTCACCTCAAATCCCAATTCTTTCAGCATAGCCATATCATCATCAATGTTAATTCCTGAAGTAGTCAGCATATCCCCGGAAATAGCCGCATTTGCGCCGGACATAAAGATAGATTTCCCCTTATCCTCCATCAGCCCTCTGCCGCCCGCAAGGCGAATAGCGGCATCCGGGATGATAAAACGGAAAATTGCAACAATTCGACGTACTTCATCCGTGGTCAGTACCGGCATATGCTCCAGAGGAGTGCCCGGAATGGGATTCAGGATGTTGACAGGAACAGATTTAATTTCTAAATCGCGAATATCCATTACCATGTCAATCCGGTCTTCCATTGTTTCGCCCAGGCCCATAATGCCTCCGCTGCACACCTCCAAACCGGCTTTCTGAGCGGCTTTGATGGCGTTGATTTTATCGTCGTAAGTATGGGTGGTACAAATATTGGGGAAATGTCTGCGGGAGGTTTCCAGATTGTTGTGGTATCGGGTAACTCCCGCACTTTTCAGCTTTTGAAACTGCTCAAAGGAAAGCAGGCCGTGAGACGCACACAAAGAGATGCCGCAGGTGGCCTTTATTTCCCCATAGCTTTCACAAAGCGCATCCACCTCAGCGTCCGTAAGCCTTATTCCTGATGTGACGACAGAGTAACGCAAAATGCCTTTTTGGTGATTGTACACCGCCTCTTTTTTCAAGCGGTCACAATCCAGCAGAGCATACTCCTCCACTTTGGTATGATAGTGGGCGGACTGGGCACAGTATTTGCAGTTTTCCGAGCATTTCCCGCTTTTCCCGTTTATAATGGTGCAAATATCAAAGGAATTCCCGCAAAAATGGTGCCGAAGATCGTTGGCGCAGCCCCATAATTCCTCTAAATCTTCATTGATTAAAGATAACGCATCCTCTTTGGTAATTTGATACCCATCCAGAATTTTATTTTTCAGTGCAACTGCAATCTTCATATTTAACCTCTTTTCATAATTGGAATTAACCGTTTAGCGAGTATCGCGCTGGCAAAACAGATGATAATATCACCGGGCACCGCAAGAATAAAGCAATACAGGATCAGGGACCATACTCCTAAGGGAGAATTCATGTAGTAATTGGCGATGATATAGTAGTAAAGCATTCCAAGGAGATACACAATTACCAGTCCCGCGAATCCTGCCAGGAGCAGCCTTTTAAAGGTTGGTATTTGGGATTTTTCCGCTATGTACCCCGTCAGCCAGGTGCCTGCCATAAATCCGATGATATATCCGAATGTGGGCTGAAAAATATATCCAATTCCACCTCCGTTGGTAAAGACAGGAAGGCCCAGCAAGCCTACGGCGATATACACCCCCACCGAAATGGCTCCATACCTTTTTCCCAACAGCAGTCCCGCTAAGTTTGTAAACAGAAATTGCAGGGTGAAAGGCACCACGGGAATCGGTATTTTGATAAAAGCACCAACGGCAATCAGCGCGGCAAACAGTGCGCATAAAATCATATTTCTTGTGTTAAAGTTTTTTCCCTGTGTCATTTTCTCTCTCCGTAAAAAATAGATTTTTTTAATGACATAATTTTACTACCTGTGCTATTTATTTTATTGCAAAATTGTTCTATTGTCAACCATAAACGTATATGTAGTTGACAATATGCCGGTGATTATTAAATCGCCAAATGAGCAAAACACATAGTTGCCCCTGAACTGCGGCAACAATAGAAAATCTGACTTGCCCCGAATACGGCAAAAGCCACGAATACCATAATGGTACTCGCGGCTTTGTGCTTTAGGGCAGTTTTACAATATAACCTCTCAACGGATTTGCTGACAGCCTTGAATTTACTCGGCTTTCTAGAGCTTCCCTATGACGTTCACACTTTAGCCCATGTTTTTTATTTTTAGTTGATTTTAAATAATTTTTGAGCGTTAGCTTTGGTCGCTGCTGCCAGCTCTTCAAAAGGCATTTCCCTTAATTCAGCAATTTTTTTGGCAGTTTCAACTACGTAAGCCGGTTCGTTCCGTTTCCCTCGATAAGGTTCTGGAGCTAAGTATGGACAATCGGTTTCAACCAGCAGCCAATCTAAGGGTACTTGTTGAGCAACTTCCTGTACACGTCTTGCATTTTTAAAAGTTACCGGTCCAGCAAAAGAGATGTAAAAACCAAGTTTTAAGCATTCTTTAGCCATTTCCCAACTGCCGGAAAAGCAGTGCAAAATGCCGCCGACTTCATTGGCTTTTTCCTCCTGCATAATCTGCAGAACATCCCCGTGGGCATCCCGATCATGAATAATGATAGGCAGCTTCAGTTCCTTAGCCAGGTTAATTTGGGCCCGAAAAATTTCTTGCTGCTTGTCTCGAGGGGAGAGGTCCCGATAATAGTCAAGGCCTATTTCCCCAATAGCTACTACTTTTTCTCCCTGGGCCAATGTTTTTAATTCCTCACAATGCTCATCATACTGGAAGGCATCGTGAGGATGGATGCCAACAGCAGCATACAGATTAGAATATTGGGCAGCTAATTCTGCTGCCTTTTGGCTAGAAGGAAAGTCATAACCAATATTGACGATTTTTTCAACGCCAGCAGCCGCTGCTCTTTGGAGTACTTCCGGAAGATCCTCTAGTAATGTTGGATCATTTAAATGGGCATGGGTATCGATGAGCATTTACTTCACCTTGGCCCCGCTGGGAACTACGTCCCGATCTAAAGTAAGGACGCTAAGCTTGCCTTCAACTGAAGCAGCTAAAAGCATGCCATAGGAAGTAATGCCCCTTAATTTAGCAGGTTTTAAGTTAGTTACCATAATTATTTTCTTCCCAACTAATTCCTCAGGTGTATAATGTAAGGCAATGCCTGCCACTACTGTCCGCTTCTCTTCTCCCAAAGCTACCTGTAATTCTAATAATTTATCTGCTTTTTCTACTTTCTTGGCTTCTAATACTTCGGCTACACGCAGCTCTACTTTGGCAAAGTCGTCAATAGAAATTAAATTTGCCCCTTCTTCTTCAATTTGAGGATCTGTTTTTGGCTGTGTTTTTAACGGTGTTACTGCTTGTTTTTCTTCCACTTTTTTCATCTCCGGTTTTGTGTCTTTTTCTTCTTCTATCCTCGGGAAAATAGGTTCCCCTCTATTGATTTTAATTCCAGTCGGCATTTTGCCCCAGGACAAAATGCTCTCCCAAGTCTGGGCTTCAGTATGTTCTGTTAATCCTAATTGGGACCATACTTTTTCAGGGGTATGGGGTAAAAATGGTGTCAGTAAAACTGTACTGATTCTAATTACTTCCGCTAAATTATACATAACTGTATACAGCCGCTCTTCCTTGGCGGGATCTTTCGCCAAGGCCCAAGGGGTATTTTCTTCAATATATTTATTTCCTTTGTTAATCAATTCCCAAATGGAGGCGAGAGCTGCTCCGAATTCAAATTTATTTAAGGCCTGTGCTACTTTTTCCGGCAGTTCTGCGGCAATTCTTTTTAGTTCTGCATCTTCTGGAGAATCATCTCCAGGAACTGGAATCCTGCCTGCACAGAATTTATTCAACATAGATGTAGTACGGCTTAAGAGATTGCCGTAATCATTGGCCAAATCTGTATTGGTTCGTAAAATTAAAGCATCTTCCGAGTAGTAGCCATCTGCACCATAGGGCATTTCTCTAAGCAAGAAGTAGCGGATCGTATCGGCACCGTACTTAGCAATTAGGGCCATAGGATCAATCACATTTCCTTTGGACTTAGACATTTTGCTACCGTCTACTAACAGCCAGCCATGACCAAAAACAGCATTAGGCAGTTTAATTCCCGCAGCCATTAAAATAATCGGCCAAATAATTGTATGGAAACGCATAATATCTTTGCCTACTAAATGAACAGCACTAGGCCAATATTTTTCAAATTTAGGATCTCCACTGCCATAGCCTAAGGCGGAAATATAGTTAGTTAAAGCATCGAACCAAACATAAATGACGTGTTTCTCATCAATTGGGACAGGAATACCCCAATCAAAAGTCGTGCGGGAGATACATAAATCTGCCAAACCTTGTTTAATAAAACTGATCATTTCGTTTCTACGGGTAACTGGTTGAATAAATTCCGGATGTGTTTCGATATATTCTAACAGCCGATCGGCATATTTACTCATCTTAAAAAAGTAACTTTCTTCCTTTAGAACCTCTACCGGCCGGCCGCAATCCGGGCATTTTCCTTCAACTAACTGCCGATCTGTAAAAAAGGTCTCACAAGGAGTGCAATACCAGCCTTCATACTCTGATTTATAAATATCCCCTTGATCGTAAATCTTTTTAAAAAGCTCTTGGACGACTTTTTGATGACGTTCTTCAGAAGTACGAATAAAATCATCATTGGAAATGCCTAGTTTAGCCCATAAGTTTTGAAAAGTAGCAACAATTTTATCTACATATGCTAAGGGAGTTACCCCGGCTTCTTTAGCTTTCCGTTCAATTTTTTGCCCATGTTCATCTGAGCCAGTTAAGAAAAATACATCGTAGCCCTGCATCCTTTTAAACCTGGCTAAGGTATCTGCCATGGTGGTGGTCAGAGCATGTCCGATATGTAATTTATCGCTAGGATAATAAATAGGTGTTGTTATATAATAAGTCTTTTTTTCCATAAAACAGCCTCCCGTACCTGCTTCACTATTTTGTAAAAGTTTTCATTATTCAATTTTACTACAAATTTTCCAAGAAAAAAAATATTACCCTTCCTATATTTTACCCATTTTACGACTAAAAGCCATTTTTATTTTAGAAGGTTTGGCGTAATCATGTATTTATTTGTAAAATTTTATCTAAAAGCAGAAAAAAAAGTATTAAATTTACAATTAAAGGGTTGACTTTTACTGGAATTGTTGGTATCATCTAGTCAAGATGTCGAAGTATGTTGAACCAGGGGGGGAGATAAAAATGATTAAATCCACGGGTATTGTTCGTAAAGTTGATGAATTAGGTCGAGTTGTTATTCCCATTGAATTACGCCGTACCTTAGGTATTGATGAAAAAGATGCTTTAGAAATCTACGTTGACCACGAAAAAATTATTTTAAAGAAATATGAACCGGCTTGCGTATTTTGCGGCAACGCAGAAAACGTACATAATTTCAAAGGTAAAAATATTTGTCAAGACTGCTTAAATGATATGTCCAACCAAGCTGTTTAAAAAGACGCCAAAAGAAGCGTTCACTTAGGGATTTGAAGAAAAACTTAACTGAACAGCTTCAAGCGGGGCAAAAAAGACCACATAAGAGTTTTTATAATCCTGTGTGGTCTTTTTTTACATTCAGCTAATTTTGTCCCAATAGTTCTATAATTAATAGTTTATCTGCAATATCCTTAATAAAATGAGGAATTTCCTCTATATGTTGTGCAATAGCTTTAGCTTTTCCTGGTTTTGAAGAAATATGATATTTTTCAGAAATGGTTTGTTCCATTGAAGTATAATCATCTATTGCTGTACGCAAATAGGATTCAAAGTCTTTACCGAAGTATGCATAATCGGCTCTAACAATACAATTTTCAGTTTCCGTATCCCATTCTTCTTCGCAAAAGATGCCATTAAACACATCCCTAGTCTTTGATGCATTCCTGTCACAATCAAATATGGCATAACAATTGTAACCGTATGCTTTAAATAACCTCCAGTACAAAGGGATTGCCTCCTTACCACGACAATTAACAATTTCGGTTCCATGTTCAGCTAAAGAATACCCACTACGTTTTAAATATACTGGCAGAGCAAAATATTCAGTAGCTCCCTCCACTAATATGATTGTTTCTGCAAACATTCCTTTTAACTGGTCTGAAAATAGTTTTGTTGAGTAAAAATCAATTATGTTTTCTGGTGACACACAATTCTCTGGAACACCTGACCCTATACAAAAATCGCAAAGTTGTTGAGCGAATAGTTGTATTGCTTTAGTAACTCCACCTTCTTTATGTACTCGTACAAGTCCATCTAAGTATTCTGCATCTATGAATTCTGCGGAATGTGTTGAAATGATTACTTGAATGCCACATGAACACATATCTACAACATATTCCTTTAACCATCTTTGAGCTAAGGGATGGAGATGGGCTTCTGGTTCTTCAATAATCAACACAAAGTTTTCACCAGTGAATACTTCCATATATGCTTTAACAAAAGCCATTAATAAGACTTGCTGTTCACCAGTGCCGAATTCTTCAAATCCACGAATATTATCTCCCTCTTTTGCATAGATCCGAAGTGACTTTGCATAATTGTTTGGATCATAGGCTGAAAAATCCACAGCCAATGAATGAACAAACCCTTTTACCGCCCCCTTTAGAGCTTCAGAAAATCGATTAAAAAAACCAGAGAATTCATCAGTCTGTTCAAAGGATGCTGTAATTTGATTAAAGGCTTGTGATAATTCATCTTTATGCTCTGTACTTAAGGCTTCATGTATCTTCTTTGAAAACTTACTTAACAGAGAGTAGCTACTACTATAATTAAAAGCACTCTGGATATTTCTTTCAGCATCAATCAAGTAGGACTGACAGGCAGAACGCTGTTCGTTTGTGGGATATATTTTATTTCCACTGCCATCGTGCAAAAGATTATTATTAGCCTGTCCATTATAACCATAACTTACAGCTATAACGTCATATCCATTTCCTCTATTATCATAATATAAAGGCTTAGTAAATTTAGCGGTAATATGTGCGGTAGGATATTCATTTTGATTACGTTTAAAGTAATCACTTTCCAACATTTCAATATAAGTTGGATATCTTTCACCAAGTATTCTATTTATAGCTGATAATATATTAGATTTTCCTGCGTTATTCGGTCCGAATAGGACAAGTGGCTTATTTGGAGGAAGTTTAAGAGCCACTCTTTCTATCGATCGATAATGTTTAATTACAATTGCTTCTAACCTCAACCTTTCATCCCCCTAAATTAAATTACTCTGCCAATACTTCTTTAATAATCTGAGCCATTAGCTTATTGTTTACTGGTCGAGAAAGTAATCATTATACTTAAATGGTTGTTTTCAAATATTTTGATTGCTTTTAAGAGATATCTAATTAATATATGTATTTATTAGGTGTTCAACGACTTTTGAGATTTTTTCGGACTCAATTTTCTTCATAACCATCCTCATATATTGCCAATGAGGATTTCCATTTTTATCTACTGGTAATATTATTTTTTCCTGCCTAATTCTTTTATCATTAATTTCACGATTAAAAGAATATTTTTCTTCTAATCTTTTTATAATTGAAGAAATAAAAAGATAAATATACTTGTCTGCATTATTTGCATCTTTTAACTTTAAGCTTGTTACATGGTCACTTGCCACAAATTCATAATGATGATAAAAACAAGCTCCAACGCTTCCACTATTTGCAACAGTTAAGCAGTTTTTAAATTTGCGCACATTATCCTCATTATTTATAAAGTTATCTACTCCGTTATTCATTGCTGTTGATGATATATAGGGTGTATTGCCCTCGATTTGATTGCTTTTAGTAAGCCTTTTTCCTCGCTGTATCTTCTTGAATATTTTTTCAAATTTAAACTCTTTCCACTCTACATTTTCAAAATCAAGCAGTTCAAAACAATATTCAATCATTCTCTGTTTATAATAATTAACAATTTTTTGAGCCTGTTCTTTCTGTTTTCGCTTAATATAATCCTCCATAAATCTCCAGTTGGGGTTGCCATTAGAATCAACTGGGAGTAAAATTTTAGTTCTATTTAGTCTAGTTAGAGTTGCTCCAGTGCTACCCCAGCTAAACTTTCTCATTTGAATTTTTAATAATGGTACTAAAAATAAAGCAATTTCTTTGTTCAAAAGTTTATTTTCTACAATTTGAATATTTTGTCCAGTAAAAAAGTTCTTTGGCTGATAGAAGACGGTTTGAGTATCTAAACCAATTGTTATTACATTTCCTCTGTCAATGCTAAATCCAGTGTTCTGTTTTTCACCGACAAAAATATCAATCCCATTATTAAGGTTACTCCTAGTGACATATGGGATGTCTCCATTAGTCTCAAGAAGTTTGTTTTTGTCAATTCCACTATTAGTTGAACGAATATTAAAAAGTCCTTCTTCGCCACCTATAAAAAACTCTTTCCATTCCACACTGTCAAGTTCAAGTCTATTCATCACTTTCACCTGCCAGTTCTTCTGCAACTTTTAGAATATCTGGTTTTTGTTCTATGTAATATTTAGAGTTATCATCTTCTAGGCCAAATAGATATCCTCTGCCATGAGTAATCATATTAACCTCAAATGTAATATAATCGGCAATTGTATTTCTAAAATCCTCTTCAGATGGAATTTCATCATTAAAATAATAAAAAGAGTGTAGCCATTCATCATCAGGCTCAATGGTTGTTTTTACGCAGAATTTCGTTTCTGGCTCAATTCTATCAAACCATACATCAAGCAGATGTTGCTTTTTATCCTTTGCGCTTGCTGTTTCCACTAATCCTATATGTTTGGATACTTCATATCCATCATTTTCAAAACTGATAAACTTGCATATTTTATCTTTGTGATGAGGCCTTCCCGCAGTAAATACGACAATACAAGGATTCGTACCTACGCCGTAGAAAGTGTTTTTATTCAGAGTGATTACTCCTTCTAGAGTATGTTTTTTTAATATATTTCGTTTAATATTTCTTTCCTCTTTGGTTTTGCCCGTAACAGCACTTTGTGGCACAATAACTGCAACCCTACCATCTTCGACAATAGAATCTAATAAATGCTCTGTGAATGCAATCTCGTAAAGGTCAGGATTTTGTTTTGACCCTTGTGAATATGGCGGATTCATCATTCCTACAGTACAGCCTTTTTTCTGTAGCTTAGCAGGGTTTTGCTTCAAAAAATCTTCGTTCTCTAGGTTACTTTTCCCATCCCCTCGGAGAATCATATTTGTTGTAGCTATAGTAAACATATAGCTTTGGTCTTCAATGCCATGAAGTTGATTTTTTCTAATATTTAACTTCTGAAAATCATCATCTGTTTGTTTCAACATATGGCTCATGGCTGCTATTAAAAATCCGGCTGTTCCACAGCAAGGATCCAAGACATTGTCTGTTGGCTTTAAATCTAGCAATTCACAAAACAATTCTGTTATATGTTTTGGTGTGAGTACAATTCCTAAACTTTGTCCATCTCCACCTGAATAACTCATAAACTCTCCGTAAAATCTTCCTAAGTAATCCTCTGAAGAACGATGGTATCTAATGCTTTGATAGATACTTTTATAGAGAAACTCAGTATAATGTTTCACTGGAGTTTTTCCAAGTGTAGGGTTTATCTGATTGATTTTTGCTGTATCCTTGATAACAGAAAACTGTCTCAATAATTTATCTTTTTTTACTTGTGGAGATACATTAGCACGAGCTAGGTTATCTTCTATAGCTTTATATATCTTTGCTCCATCGGTTACGATTTTATCACCATTTAAGTTGTTTATATCAAAGTTTTTGTATTCCATTTCTCGAAGTGCAAGTAAAATACCCGAGACAATCAAAGGTTTATCCTTATCTTGAATACTGCCATAATTACGCAAATCTTCGTGAAGAGTAGCTGCGTCTTTTAGAATTTCAGTAGTTTCCTTTTCTTGGTCAGTGGCCTCTTTTAATATTTCCTTAATATAGTACTCATCAATATTTTCTTCTTTGAAAGATATAAATGTTTCTATTTCCGGTAGTTCTTTATAATTTAAGCGTTCATCTATAAAAATTGGCGTGATACGATGCCGCTTTTCATTTCCTGAAACTCCAATGGCGATAACTTTTTTATATGTAGTATTTTTTATGAGATGTTTGCCATAAAATAAAGCTCCATTAACTGCGTAATTAACATTACTTGAGGTATCCTCTTTAAGTAGATTTTGTTCGTCTCTTGCTACGTGAAATGACAAATCTGCTTTATCCTCGATAACGATTAAAAAGTCTTTTACTACACCTGTATATTCTGGAAAACCAACATTATTAGTTCCTGATTTTGATGCAGTTTTTAAGGCTCTATGTATTTCTTTAATATCGCTTCCTTGTGGAGTAAAGTAATCAAGATTTGCTTCTTTTAATAAATCATAAACCCATAAGTCTGTGCTTGCTTCTTTTCTCATAATTATAGTACTCCTTACTATATATTTTCATTTTCCTTAATGTGTTCTACTATATCTCCAAAATCACAATCGAGGACATCACATATTCGACTAAGAATACCAAGACTAACTACTTCATCACGACCCAGCTTTGTCATTGTATTTGGTGATATTTTTGCTTCTTTGCGTAAATCTGATTTGCTCATCTTTTTATCAATTAATAACTTCCATAATTTATTGTACGAAATCGCCACAACTTCTCCCTCCATAACTATATACTGTTCGTATATTATAACAATAAAATCGCAACTTTTCAATAATTAGTCGCAATAATATGCGATAACTTTGTTTTGTATTGCTATGTGATTCTAAGTGTCAAATCATTTTAATTTATCTTGACTTTACATTTTTAGTTTAGGTTTTATACTTCATTAATTTATTCGATCATTGCAATCCCATACTTTTAGACAAAAAAGTCGAAAAGTCTAATTGAAAAATCCAAAACTACAGCATTCAGCCTCCTTAAACTGAATACCACTTTCGCTCAAATTTGAGTAAAAACACAATCATTACAGTCGTCTTTACCTTAGAAAAAAGACAGGCTGTTTTTTTATTTTAAGGGTTCGAATCAATAGAATTCTTCGCTTATAGATGAGGAAGAAAAATATTTTTAGAAAATCCTCAACTAATGTGTTCTACCAAGGCTATAAGGTGAGAGGAAAATACTTTGCATGACCTTCCGAGTTAGCTATTTACTGTGATATTAGCTAGGGGGTTAATAATTTCGGCTATTAGTAGAGGAAAGCAATTCACAGAAATATTTGTTCCGATACTCAAACTGTAGGTTTATGTCCTGTGGATGAGAGAGGAAATAGCATTCAAAACATACTCTGCTGATTTACCTTTCTTATGAACTACAAATGAAAGCATAGTTTTTCTCTCACAGCTCCTTGACAACTGAATACCCCGAAATGCAAGAGATACTTCAAGCAGAATATGCCATGACGATAATTCCGAGCGTATTCCTTGAAAGATAACGAGGTTGTGTCAAACAAGGCAAACCCTCTGGAACCGTAGCGTTTCGGGTCATTTATAACAGGCAAGGAGGTGAAATAACTGAAAACAAAATATGATAACTTGCCACATGTGCTTAAAGATAAGCCACAGTTTTGCTGTTGGAAATATGAAGAACGAAATGGTAGAAAGACCAAAGTTCCTTATGACCCGGTAACAGGAAGAAGAGCAAAACCAGATCAGCCGAGTACTTTTAAAGAATTTAATTCAGCGGTATCGGCTGTTAGTAATTATGATGGCATCGGCTTATTAGTCGGTTATGACATATGTGTTATCGATTTAGATGATTGCTTTGATAGCAGCGGTAAGCTTAAGCCTATTGCCCAAAGTGTTGTAGACGGTTTTAGTGGTTGTTATATGGAACACAGTCCATCTGAAAAAGGGCTTCATATTTTCTTTAAGGCCACTGGCTATGACTTTGACAAAACAAAATATTATATCAACAACAGAAAGCTGGGAGTTGAGGTCTATGTGGCTGGAGCGACTAATCGTTTTGTTACCGTAACGGGCAATGTATTTGCAGATGGTGATATACCGGAGAAATCGAATGAGCTACAAATGATACTAGACAAGTTTATGCTACGTCCTACCCCTGTGAAGCAACTACTGGATACAGAAAGTCAATCCTATCTGTCTGACAAGTCTGTTATTGAGAAGGCTTTAAAATCGGCAAACGGAGAAAGGTTCAAAGCATTATGGCAGGGAGATACATCTGGTTATGCTTCTGCCAGTGAAGCTGATTTGGCACTTTGCGGTATGCTGGCATTTTGGTGTGGCAGAGATGTTGGACAGATGGACAGACTTTTCCGAAAAAGCGGCTTAATGCGAGATAAATGGAATAGACTACAGTCCGGCAGTACTTATGGAATGATAACCATAGAAAAAGCAATCGCAAATGTTACCGAAATATACAGACCGGGTGGTAAGCGTTCATCAGCTACAGAGGATTTTGGTGAATGCTCTCTTACTGACTTTAAGCCTGAGAGTAACGGTCGATACCCTTGGACAGATATTGGGGCAAGCAGGCTGTTTGCTGATTATTATAAATCTTTTGCCCGCTATGTTCCTGAAAGGAAGATGTGGTTTTGCTATGAGAATGGCATTTGGATTCCCGATGTAGGGAATCTCAAAGTGATGGAAATGTGTAAATCATTGGCTAACCAACTGCTAACCTATGCTTTGACTATTCAGGATGAACATCAAAGAAAGGCGTACATTGACTATTGCCGAAAGTGGCAGTCAAGAAGATACCGAGAAACGGTGCTTAAGGATGCACAGAGCGTATATCCCATATCAATGGCTGAATTTGACCAAGACCCGCTTATGCTCAACTGTGCCAATGGGACGTTGTTTTTAATGTCTATGGATTTTCGTCCCCACAACAGCGAGGACAGACTCACAAAGATATCTGGTGTTAAATATGACCCAGAAGCAAAAAGCGAGCGATGGGATAGATTTATTCATGAGATTATGAGCGGTGATGAGGAAAAGGCAAAATTCCTCCAAAAAGCCTTTGGCTACAGCATCAGCGGAGACACTCGGTATGAATGCCTGTTTGTTCTTTATGGTGCTACAACTCGAAACGGTAAAGGTACGCTATGTGAGAGCATTCTTAAGGTATTAGGAAGTTATGGCTGTACCGCAAGGCCAGAGACTATCAGTCTGAAAAAGAACAATAACAGTTCAAGTCCAAGTGAAGATATTGCCCGGCTTGCAGGAGTACGCTTTGTGAATATCTCCGAACCTAGCAGAGGACTTGTCCTAAATGCTGCACAGGTAAAAAGCATGACGGGTGGTGACACCATCAACGCAAGGTTTCTCCATGAGAATTCTTTTGACTTTTCGCCAAAGTTTAAGCTGTATATCAACACTAATTATCTGCCCGTTATTACGGATATGACGCTGTTTTCCAGTGGCAGAGTGGTGATTATCCCTTTTGAACGACACTTTGATGAAAGCGAGCAGGATAAAAACCTAAAACGTGAATTCGCCAAACCGAAGAATCAGAGTGCTATCCTTAACTGGCTAATTGAAGGCTATCAGCTGTTAAAAAAGGAAGGCTTGACTTTACCTGATTCCGTTAAGACAGCAACGGAGGCTTATAAGCGTGACAGCGACAAAATAGCATTATTTTTCGAGGATGCCTTGGAGGAAAGTCCTAATAGTGAGGTGCGGACATCCGAAGTGTATGCCCGGTATCAGCGTTGGTGCAGTGCCAATGGAAGTTATTCGGAGAATGCAAGAAACTTCAAACAAGCATTAACAGCTATCGCCCGTGTAGAACGGAAACGACCACGTTCTGGTGGTGGAATGACCACAATGCTTATCGGATATAAGCTGACTGAAGAAGAATTTTTTCTTATTTAAACACAGTGTAGCAGCTTGTAGCAAGAAAAACAGGTTATATAAAAAATCGCTCTCGTATAGAGAGTTTAGTTTTTACCTGCTACATCTTGCTACAAAGCTTAAAACCACAAAAAACACTGAAACAACCCCATGTGTTAATACCTGCCCCCTAGGGGAGGTCAAATCTCCACACCTTTACATTTGGACAACGGGCGTGGGACAACGCGTAAAAAAATGCGGTTTCAAACGGGGTATATACCCCACAATCCATTTTAATTTAGGAGGTAAACGATTATGGCAACATCAACAACTTATAATAGAGCGTTTTGGAATGTTATGAAAGGAAAAGAAGAAAACAATCAAAATCTAAGCGAGGGCTTTGATAATGTAGGAGCCTATGTCGCACCAGATGAGTTCAGAGAAGGCTTTAACACTGCTTTGGCAAAGGAAAATATATTCCGCAGATTTGCTACTGTTATCAATCTATCTTCTGCAGAAGGTAAAATTCAAGCGGTATCCTCAACGGGTACAGCAGATTGGGTTGAAGACGGAGATCCAATCCCCGAAAGTGCCGATACATTTACACAGTTTCTAGTGAAATCATACAAGCTGGCATCTCTTGTCAAACTAAACCGCTCATTCGTCACCGATATGAACTTTAATCTAGAAAAATATCTGATGGGTGATTTTGCGAAGCGTTTTGGCAAGGCTGAGGAAAATGCATTATTTAATGGAAATGGTACAACTCAGCCAACAGGTATCCTTACAACAGACGCAGATGTAACTACAGCAGATAGTGCTACCATCTCTTTTGACGAGATTATCTCTCTGTATTTTTCATTAAAAGATGAATACCGCAATAACGCTGTGTTTATCATGCACGATAATACAGCCATGTTTCTTAGAACCCTTAAAGACACAAGCGGCAGTTATCTGTGGAATTCTTCAGATAACACCATCTTCGGAAAGCCTGTAGTTACCTCTCCATATATGCCTACAGTATCTGCAGGAGCAAAAAGCATTGTATTCGGAGATTTATCATACTACTGGCTGATTGAACGTCAGCCAATAACAATAAAGAAATTAAGTGAATTATATGCATTGCAGGGGCAGGTTGGCTTTTCTGCTTACGAGAGATTGGATGGCAAGCTAATTCAACCAGATGCTCTGAAAATATTACAAATAAAAGCTTAAATAATGGATTAGGCACTGGGTCATCAATTCTGCTCAGTGCCAGTTCCTTCAAATCATCGGACAGGAGGTCACGATATGGAAAACCAAATTAACAGCCGCACAACCAAATCCGATATCGGAGGTACGGTCTATGTGGTGGAATCACGAATAAGTGATTCAGCAAAGGAAAGTGCATATTCCAAGCTGAAACGACTGATTACAGTCAACGCAAAAAGCCTTTCAAAGTTATCAGATAGTTCATATAAACCCACGGAAATCAACTCGACATCTTCAAGGTAGTACGGTAATATACATAGTGCTAAACCGCTTGAAGACTGTCGGAAATGGAGGAGAAAAATGAATAGACAGTCAACATTTAGCACTATACGTAAATCAACATTAGCATTTGAAGAAGCAAAAATTACTGCTCTTTACTGCAGGCTTTCCCGTGATGATGAGCTTGCAGGGGACAGCAACAGTATAGTAAACCAGAAGGCAATTCTAAAAAAGTATGCTGAGGACAACGGCTTTCGCAACATCGAATTTTATGTGGATGATGGGGTCAGCGGCACAACTTTTGATAGACCAGACTTTAACCGCATGATTGCTGATGTAGAGTCCGGTAGAATTGGAACGATTATCATCAAGGATATGTCCCGATTCGGCAGGGATTATCTTAAAGTAGGCTATTATACAGAGATTATGTTTCCTGAAGCAGATGTACGATTCATTGCTATTAACAACGGTATTGATAGTGCAAACCAAGCAGACAGTGACTTTACACCGTTTCTTAACATTATTAATGAATGGTACGCTAAGGATACTAGCAAGAAAATCCGTGCTGTGTTCAAATCCAAGGGACAGTCCGGTAAGCCGCTCTGCACCAATCCGCCTTACGGTTATATTAAGGACCCTGAAGACAAGTTGCTCTGGATTATAGATGAGAAAGCCGCCGAAGTGGTCAGAGATATTTTCCGACTGTGCATGGCTGGCTTTGGACCCACGCAGATAGCAAAGCAACTTGAAAAGCGATGCATTGATACACCTACGGTTCATCTTCGCAAAATGGGTATTAACACTCCAGCAAGACCACCTGAAAATCCATATGCTTGGTCGGCTCGTACCGTAGCAGATATTCTGGCTAAAATGGAATATCTAGGTTACACGGTAAATTTCAAGACTTCTAAAAAGTCATATAAGAGCAAAGTCAAGATATTGAACAATCCAGAAGATTGGCTGGTTTTCAAAAATACCCATGAAGCAATTATTGATGAGGGCACTTGGGAAACAGTGCAGAAAATCAGAGATGGCAAGCGAAGACCATCGCGATTAGGTGAAATGGGAATGCTTTCTGGTATGATGTTTTGTGCCGACTGTGGAGCAAAGCTGTATCAGGTTAGAGGCAAGGGATGGACACACGATAAGGAATACTTCGTTTGTGCTACTTACCGCAAGAAAAAGGGTATGTGCAGTTCACATCAGATACGCAATGTTGTAGTGGAACAGCTTTTGCTAGAAGACTTAAGACGTGTAACCTCCTTTGCCAAAGACCATGAACAGGAATTCATCCGTATAGTTATGAATAATTCAGAAAAGGAACTTGCCAAGGAACTCCGCCAAAGTCAAAAGGAATACGAACAAGCACAGGCTCGTATTGCTGACATAGACAAAATCATTCGAAAGCTATATGAAGACAATGTGATGGGCAAAATTCCCGAAGAGCGTTTTTACAAGATGTCGGCTGAATATGAAGCCGAGCAGAAGACATTGGAAGAAAGGATAACCAAATTAAAGCGTACTATTGATACAGCAAATGAACAGTCCCTCAATACCGACCGATTTTTGGCACTGGTTAAAAAGTACACAGAAATTACAGAATTGGATGCAGAGATTATCCGAGAGTTCATTGACAAAATTATAGTATTTAAGGCTGAAAAGGTAGATGGCCGCAGAACCCAGCGGATTCAAATTTTCTATAACTGCATTGGTGCTATCGACTTACCAAAATAAACGAAAAAACGGCATAGCCGAATATCAACGACTATGCCGAATTTTTTAGGAATTATAAATCCCTATCTGACCGCTCCAAATGGTGTCTTTTTTTTGCTTGCTGGGTTCTTTAGCTTATGCTTGATTTTTTTCCTTGGTAGCGATTACAGCTTGGTACAGCTCCCGTTTGGGGAGAGAGTATTTCTGGGCTAATTCCTTAAGTACTACTTTGCGATCTAAGCCTTGTGCTTCCATGCTAAAAATTTCTTCCACTATCTCTTGCAAATCTTTCTTTTCTGCTGCTACAGGCACCTGTTCCCGCCCGGCTACAATTAATGTAAACTCTCCTTTTGGATCATGGTGTTGGTAATACTCTAGAAGTGACCCAATGGTACCCCTTTGTACTTCCTCATACTTTTTCGTTATTTCCCTTGCTGCTGCAGCTTTTCGATCTCCCAAGCAAGTAAATAAGGAACTTAAGGTTTTTTTCAGGCGATGGGGAGCTTCATAAAAAATAAGAGTCCGTTCTTCTTGGCGGATTTGCTCCAGCCTAGCTTTTTTAACTTTTTCCTCTCGCGGCAGGAAACCTTCAAAAGCATAGCGATCAGTTGGCAGGCCCGATACCACTAAGGCTGCAATAGATGCAGAAGGTCCCGGAATAGGAATCACCTGAATGCCCTGCTCTTGGGCCATTACCACTAAGTCATATCCTGGGTCGGAAATACCCGGCATCCCCGCATCTGTAATTAAGGCAATGTTTTGTCCTTGCAAAAGCTGCTCTATTAAAATAGGTCCTTTTGCTTTTTGGTTATGTTGAAAGTAGCTAGTTAAGGGAGTGTGAATATCGTAGTGAGTTAATAATTTCCGGCTGTGTCTTGTGTCTTCAGCTGCAATTAAATCAACCTCTTGTAATACTTTGACGGCCCTAAAGGTCATGTCTTCCAGGTTTCCTATAGGGGTGCCAACCAAATACAAGGATCCTGCTTTCTTTTCCATTAAAATTTGCCCACCATCCTACATGTTTTTTCCGTTAAAGATGTTCTGCATTTCTAAAGAATATTGACCAAAATCATCGTACACAAAGAGAGGAGATAGTATTTTTAAGGTTTGGACTGTTCCTTTAACTGCTTCTAATAAAAACATAGTTGCTTCCTGTCCCTGCTTAGGATGAACAAATTTAAGCCTGGTAGGCTGCAATTTATAATCTGAAAGTAATTTAAATAACTCAACTAGCCTTTCGGGACGATGAATAATAGCCAAGGAGCCTTTGGATTTTAGTAAACGGGAACCTTTAGCAACTATGTCCGCCAAAGAACATTTTATTTCATGCCTGGCAATAGCTTGACTCTCTCCCTGGCAAACCTTACCCGTATCCAGCTTAAAGAAAGGTGGATTAGAGATGACTAAATCCCATTTGCCATTATAGGCGCTGGGAATTTCATTTAGATCTTGGTGCCAAATCTGAATGGCTTTTTCCTGCTGATTAAGGGCAACGCTTTTTTTAGCTAAGGTAGCCAAAGATTCTTGAATTTCTATGCCTAAGATGTGAATATCCCTCGCCCTAGTTGTTAGCAGCAAGGGAATTACGCCGCTGCCTGTCCCTAAATCAATAATTTTAAAACCCGGTTTCACTGAAGCAAACCGGGCTAAAAGTACTGCGTCCAAAGAAAAACGATAGCCATACTGAGGTTGTAAGATGAGCATGCCATTTTCCGTTAGTTTTTCCAATTTTGCTTGATCACAAGTCTCCATCTGCTAAACCTCCTAACTGCGCTGTAAAAAACCCAGACAAAATAAACAATCTTCGCCATCGGTTCTAGCCCTGGCAAAATGGGCCGGGCAAATATGAAAGCCTTCTTCATAAAGTCGTGCTAAATTATCATAGCCTTCCCCCGGCACTTGGCTTTTTTTGGCATATAGTTCTGCCCTTAGCTGGGTATTTTGATCCTCTAGAGCATAGACCCGCATTTTTAGTTCCCTAACTTCGTCCAATATGGAAGCTATTTTTTTTTCTAGCTCAATCACAGTTTCCGTCAGCTTCATGACATTTTCCTCCAGGGCACGCCGGTATTTCTAATGCTTTACCCTCGATTGTAATCATTGAAGTCGGAAATTCTTCGATTTGGTTATCTGGAAAAACTACTCTAACCTTTTCTTTGAGCAAGTTAGCCTCTATGACTTTGCCGCTGCCAATTGGGGTAGCTACCATGGTCCCAATCTCAGGTACTCTTTCCCTAGCTTTTTCATAGCAGTCATTCTCATATTTTAAACAACACATTAATCGGCCGCAGATACCTGATATTTTCGTAGGGTTTAGGGATAAACTTTGTTCTTTAGCCATTCTTATGGAAACGGGTTCAAAGTCCCCTAAGAAGGCGGAGCAACATAAAACCCGGCCACAGCAGCCAAGTCCACCAAGCATTTTAGCTTCATCTCTTACTCCAATTTGCCGCAACTCAATCCTCGTTTTAAAAATAGCAGCTAAATCTTTTACTAACTCCCGAAAATCCACTCTACCTTCAGCTGTAAAATAAAAAATTATTTTACTTACATCAAAGGTATATTCTACATCGATTAGTTTCATGGGGAGATGATGTTCAGTTATTTTTTTAGCACAGATTTGAAACGCTTCTTTTTCCTTTGCTTGATTTATTTTGGCCTGTTCTTTATCTTCCTCTGTAGCTACCCGGACAACTTCTTTTAATGGAGTTACGATTTCGTCCCCGTCTACTAGCTTTGGGGCAACTACAACTTCACCAAATTCAATACCTCTAGCAGTTTCCACAACAACTTTGCTATTTAAAGTTATATCAAATTCTCCGGGGTTAAAATAATAGATTTTCCCAGCTTTTTTAAACCTCACTCCTACAACATTCACTTTATTATCTCCCATACATCCTGCCCCTTTGATCTGATCAATTTTTACTTATTGTACATAGTTTTAAAAATAAAACATCTAAAGTTAGTCTTGAATTAGCATTCTGCTTTAATCTTTTTAAAGCTTGAGCAACAAGCATTATTGCCTTTTGAGCTATTAAACTGCAGCTCTCTCTATCTTCATAATTGTGTTGTTCTTCTAATAATAATTGTTGATTCTGGACTAATTTCAATTCCTTTGTTTTAGCCCAAATGAGCAGATCTCGATACCAGTAAAGCAAAAAGCCTAAAAAAACTTGTAGTTCATCGCTTTTTCCTAGTTGGGCACTTAAGTTTAATAATTCCAAGTAATTTTCTTGTCGGATCAGTTCCAGTACTTTTTTTAGCAAATCCACTTGATCTCCTTCAGCATTTTGCTGCCGGATTTTTAAAGCTTGGCTAACGCTGCCTCCCGCCAGCTGGCTTAAAAAATAGACTTCTTTTTCAGGAACAGCAAACTCATCCCGCAAAATTTCCTGAATTACTCCAGAAGCTAATAAGTTAAAGCGGACAATTTGGCATCTGGAAATTATAGTTGTCAGCAAACCATAGGTGCTGTCTGCAGTTAAGATAAATATAGTTTGGCTTGGAGGTTCTTCTAATATTTTTAACAAACTGTTTGCTGCTTCTTCCGTCATTTTATGTGCATCATTTATAATTATAACCTTATATTTACTTTCTAGTTGCTTAAAAGCACTTAATGCTTTAATTTCCCTAATTTGGTCTATTTTAATCGATGTTCCTTGAGGTTCAGTGAAATACAAGTCAGGATGATTGCCATGTTCGTTTTTCAGGCAAGATAAACAATGTCCACAATGGGCAGCGTCATCTCCACGATCTAAGCAGTGTAAGGAAGCTGCGAAAGCATAAGCAGTTGTCTTTTTTCCTGTACCTTTGGGCCCTAAAAATAGATAAGCATGGCTAATATTAGTGCTTTTTAAAACTGCTTCCAATTGTTCTATGGCCTGCTGCTGACCCTTTATCTGCCTTAAGTTTTTCATACTTCCTCCAAATGCAGAAAATCTTGCACCAAACTTCTAACTAGCCGGTGAATTTCTTCGATGGTACCTTCAGCCCCAATAATTTTAATTCTTTTCGGTTCTTCTTCAGCTAAAGCTAAATACCCTGCCCGCAGGCGGCGGTGAAAATCTAAGGATTCTTGTTCCAGCCGGTCTAAACATTGCCGGCCCTTATATCTGCATTTTAAACGTTCTAATCCCTTTGCAGGGTCTAAATCTAATAAAATAGTTAGATCAGGCTGGAGCCCAAGGGCCGCATAACTGTTAATCTGTTGAATTTGCTTTTTGTTTAAGCCTCGGCCAACACCTTGATAAACAACGCTAGAGTCGCTAAAGCGGTCGGAAATTACTATTTTACCAGCTTCTAAAGCTGGATAAATTAATTCCCCTACATGTTGGGCACGGCTGGCTGCATATAATAAAACTTCTGTCAGTGGCTTCATTTTAATGTTCTCCGGGTCCAGGAGCAAATCCCTTATTTTTTCAGCTAGTGGCGTTCCGCCAGGCTCTCTAGTTAATACTACCTGAAAGCCTAAACTCTGAAAATATTTAGACAAAAGATTTGCTTGGGTTGATTTCCCAGCCCCATCGGGACCTTCAATTGTGATAAATTTCCCCTGCAAAATAAGTTCTCTCCTTTAGTAGGATAGCATAAAATTAGTTATCTATGATTCTAACAGTTTTCAGTTCCGGGTCGCTTAACCCTTGCCACTGTATTTTAAATGCTTTTAGTTTGGCAATTGCTTCCATTAAATTAGCATCAATTAGCTCTCCCGGGCAGATTAAAGGGATGCCGGGAGGGTAGGGAATAATTGTTTCCCCGCAGACTTGTCCCTGTGCCTGGAACCAAGGAACCTTCTTTGATGAGCTAAAAAAAGCCTCTCTAGGGGGCACTATCACCTTAGGCAAAGGATATCCTTCGGTTAAAGATAGATAATCCAAACCGCTAAGCCTACTATCATTTGTTCTGTATATTTGACTAATTTCCTTTAAAGCTGTAATTAATTGCCCAATTGACTGTTCCTGATCGTTAATGGTAACCATGGCAAGAACATAAAACTCCTTTGCCATTTCCAAATCTATTTGATACTTCAACCGTAAAATTTGTTCTAATTTGTAGCCGCTCATTTGGCGGCAGCCAATTACCAGCTTAGTGGGATCATAATTTAAACCTAATTGCTGTACTTCTGCTCCAAGGCACCAAAAACCTTTTAGTTTATTGATTTCATCCCTTGCATACTGAGCTAGTTCCACAGTTTTACCGTAATTAATGTTTCCGGCCTCTAGCCGGTGCCGACAAGCATCTAGTGAAGCTAATAATATATAGGACGGACTGGTACTTTGTACCAGACCTAATGCTTCCCTTATTTTAATTTTATCTTCAGCTTTACTAAGGTGCAGCATTGCTGTCTGAGTTAAAGAACCTAAAGTCTTATGAGTTCCATGGACTACAGCATCTGCCTTTAATTCTAGAGCAGATGGAGGAAAAGCAGTATGGAAATAAAAATGGGCTCCATGGGCCTCATCTACAATTAAACGCTGTTTACTCCGGCAGGCAATTTCCCTTATTTCTCCTAATTTGCCAGCTAAACCTAAGTAAGTTGGATTAGTTAGGCATAGTGCAGTAATATCCTTGTTCTCCCTTAGTGCGGAGATAATATCTTCTTCCCTAGGAGGTAAGAAAATTCCAGCTGCTGTTATTTTAGACTCCAGGTAAACAGGAACAGCGCCACTTAAAATCAGCCCATTTAAAACTGATTTGTGGGCTATTCGAGGTACTAGTACTTTGGACCTAGGCGGGCAAAAGGCCAGCATAGCTGCTTCAATGCCTGCAGTTGCTCCATTAACTAGAAAGAAGGTAGCTTCAGCCTTAAATAGTTGAGCAGCCAGTGTTTCTGCTTCTCCAATTACACCTTGAGGCTGATGTAAGTCATCTAATCCGGGTATTTCTGTTAAATCTGCCTGAAAAACTTTTGCACCCAGGAGCTGCTCCAGCCTTGAATTATTAAGAAAACCTTTATGTCCTGGCATATGGAACCTAACCCGGTCTTGTCCAAGATGCTCCATAATTTTTTCCACCAAAGGCATTTTTATTTCCATTCCTGAAACACCTCTTTAATTTAATAATTGTACCATATTGGTCAGGAACATGCCACGCTTTGCAAAAGTAACAAAATTTTTTGCAAAGTATGTGAAAAAGGAGGGATACTATATTCTTAGGAGAATAATTTTTATAAATTAGATGGAAAGGAGCTAAAAAATGATAACTGACTTAAAGTATAATGAACTTGCAGCGGAGCTGCTTGAACAGCTGCCTAAAGGAGCCTTTTTAACTGTAAAAAATCAGGATAAAACAAACACAATGATTATTGGCTGGGGTAATATCGGTTATATATGGAAAAAGCCCATTTTTACGGTTCTCGTTAGATATTCAAGATATACATATCCTTTGTTAGAAAAAGCCCAGGAATTTACTGTTAGTGTCCCTCTTAAAAAAGATCTAAAGAAAGCCATCGCCTTCTGTGGATCCAAATCAGGCAGGGATTTTGATAAATTTAAGGAATGCAATCTGACTCTAGAGCCGGGGAAGGTTCTGGAAACACCCATTATTGGAGAATGTGAATTGCATTATGAATGCAAGGTCATTTATCAGCAAGCTATGGAACCTGCTTTACTGGATAAGGATTGCAAAACCAGTATGTACCCTGAAGGAGACTATCACGTTATGTACTTTGGAGAGATAGTAGCCTGCTACAAAAAAGAATAGACTCATAAAAAACTCCTTGCCCTCAAGCAAGGAGTTTTTTATGGGCAAACTTTACTGCCATAATTTTTTTAGTTTGCCCATATACAAGGCATATTTATCATCAGTAGTTTCTAAATTTGTTAATTCCAAGGAGCATTGGTGGCAAATAAAAATTCCCTTTATTACCACACCGCCTATTATCCCATCGTTAGGAACTGAATCACAAATAATACAGCGCGGCAGCAAATTACTAGCTTCAGTCATTTTATTCACCTGCTTTTCTGACATTAATTGCTTAGATAGATAAAGCAGGTTCGCACAAAACCTGCTTTATCCAGTGTAGCCTGCTAGGAATCCTGTTAAAACTAGAGCTGCAACTAATGCAATAATTGAAGCAATTGTCGGGGAATAATTAATAACCCCCTGTTAATATATTGCCCTTTTTGAGAAGTGTTCATACTTCTAATTTTTTGGGGCTTGGCTGCTGTGTTGTATTCCATTTACATCTACATAATAATCGTTTTGATAAATTAATTCTGAAACAGGTACAATTTTAAAGCCTTTCTTTTGTAATTCTGCTATGATAGGGCCCAATGCTTCCGGAGTGTACTTACCGTCATTATGAAATAGTACAATACTTCCATTTTTCACTTTTTTTAGGACTCTATTTTGAATTTCATTAGCTGATAGGTTTTTCCAGTCCAGGGAATCAACATCCCATTGAATAACATGGTAGCCCAGACGTTGAGCAACAGTTATGACTGTGTTATTATAGCTGCCAAAGGGTGGCCGGAAAAGAATAGGTTTAAATTTAGTCAGTTTGTAAATCATTTCACTGTTCGCAGTTAATTCCTTTTCCATTTGCTGCTCTGACAGTTTCTTGAAATCAGGATGAGTGGTAGAATGTAACCCTATTTCATGTCCTCTCTTAACAATTTCCTGGGCTTTGTCTGGGTATTCTTTTAGCCAGATATTAACTAAAAAGAAAGTTGTTTTTACTTTATATTTGTCTAATATGTCCAATATTTTGGGAGTTCTTTCAGCTCCCCAGGATGCATCGAAGGAAATGGCAACTTTCGGCTCTTTCGTATCCACGCTATAGATAGGATGAAGTTTTTTTATTCCTGTTACAAAACCAGCTAAAGTTTCTGTAGACCCAGCAAAAGGACCGCCAGTCAAAAACCCGCCAAAAACAAGTAAACTAATGCCGATCACAAGAAGTCTCAAGGATTTGCGGCGTAATGCAAAAACTCTCATGCTTAATACCCCCTAGAAATTAAACCCTAGTGCATTCTATTGGATTTAACCTTTTGCTATGCCTGTTGGGAAATTTTACTCAGGTTTTGTCATTACAATTTTAACTATAAGCTAGAATATTCTAGTTTGTGGTTGTCGCGTCTGTGCTTGTCCTATCTGTGCCGCTATTTTCAGTTTGACTTGATGAATCATACAATATATATATATTATATCAAAAGTTCGTCCTAAAATATAATAGGAAAACATGCTTATTTAAATAGACAGATTAGTATTTATTTTTCTAATCGAACTTCCTCTGACGCTTCCTGAGCATTGGGAAAACCTTTGTCAGCAATGTCGCTAATGATCATGTCTTTACTTTAAGTCTTTTATGTAACTCCAGCCCAAAATAGATTAAAATTATAACTCCGATAATGCCTATTCCCCCAATGAGGCTGGGAACTTGTCCGGCATACAAGGGAGAAGTTGCTAAAACAGCGGCGATTAGAACAATAGCTAAAAATGTTCCATAAGGATATCCAGGTACTTTATATTTTAACTTTTCCGGGCATTCTCTAAGTACTTTTTGCCGGTAAAAATAATGAGTAACAGAAATAGTCAGCCAGTTAAACATGGCTAAAAAACCGCTGGCACCTAGTAAAATAATAAATGCTTGACGAGGCAATACATAGGATAAAACAGCAGTTAAAGATAAGACTAAGCTGCTCACTCCCACTGCATAGATAGGTACGCCCTGCTCATTAGTTTTCATAAATAAGGCAGGAGCCTGTTTTCCCTTCCCTAAAGAATACAACATCCGAGATGCGCTATACATTGAGGAATTTAAGCCCGATAGAGATGCCGAAAGTACAATAAAATTTAAAATCATTCCAGCGTAAGGTATTCCATAGCTTTGCAACACTGTGACAAAAGGGCTCTGGGCTGTGGAAATCTGTTGCCAAGGAACAAGGAGCATTAAGAATAATATGGCCAGTACATAAAGGGCAGTCACAGTGCCGGTTATAATATAGATAGCCGGAGGTAAATCTCTTTCCGGCCGATTAGTATCAGCCACAGCCAGCCCAATGATGCCTGTTCCGGTAAAAGAAAATAACACAATGAGCATGGCTGCAAATAAACCATTGAACCCATGAGGTAAAAAATCATTTAGGGAGGTAAAGCCGTGGCTGGAAACGTTTATTTCAAAAGGAAGCAGCCTCAATACGGCTAAAATACCAAAGAGTATAAAAAGCACTAAACTAATTACTTTCACAGAAGCAAGCCAAGTTTCAATTCTACTTAAGCCTCGCACATCGGTAAAATTAAAAATAGTCATGATCAAAGCAAAAATTAGACAAAAGATCCACAGGGGAACTGTCGGAAACCAAAAAGAAGTATAAATGGCTGCAGCAGTAACTTCGCTAGCCATACCTAAAAGACCGCTGCACCAAAACATCCAACCGTTGACAAAGCCTACGCCTGGGCCAAAGACTTCCGCAGCATGAACTCGAAAAGAACCTGGCGCTGGATTAACAATAGACATTTCGGCAATAAACATTACCTCCAGCAACATAATAAACCCTCCCAGCAAATAGGCCAAAAGGGCTCCTGGCCCTGCTAAAGAGATAACGGTACCGCTGGCTAGAAAAATGCCTGAACCAATAATATTTCCCAGGGCCATAACCACAAGATGCTTTAAGTCAAAACCTTGCAAAGACTGCTGCTTTTCCAAATATTTTTCACTCCTACAAATTTGCCTTTCACCATAAAAGTGTCCAATTACAGCTAGAAATATAATGTAAAAAAATAGCAACAATAGAGTCGCGGGAGCTGAGGGCCTGCAGAGAGCAGCACTGCAGATAGAGCAGTGCTAGAGCTACTCAGACAAAATAGGATCTGATTTCGGCGCTTGAACATCTTTTCCAAGTTTTTTTAGCTCAAAATAAACAAAGGATGCAGTTAGCATAACCGACAGTAAATCAGCAAGAGGTGCTGTCATCCAAACCCCCTCTGCACCCCAAAAACGAGGTAGAATAAGTAACAGGGGTATAAATAATAATAACTGCCTGGAGAGGCTTAAGATAGCAGATTGGACTGCTTTCCCAACTGCTTGGAAATAATGGGAGCCAATTATTTGAAAACCAACTACAGGAAAAAGTGCTAAATATACATGCATAGCGTGGATAGTCAGAGTTGTCAGTTCAGTATCCCCTTTACTAAAGAGGCCAACAATTTGGCTAGGCCAAATACTAATCATCAAATAACCGATTAAAGCTATACAGGTACCGGCTATAGCTGCTTTTTTAAAAGTTTCTTTAACCCTGTCAAACTGCTGTGCCCCATAATTATAACCAATAATAGGCTGTGCCCCTTGGCTTAATCCTAAAATGGGCATGAACAAGAGAGTGGAAATACTCAGCATAATTCCCACCGCCGAAAGGGCCAAATCACCACTATAAAACATTAATGTTTTATTTAAAATCAACTGCTGAATACTATTGGCAACCTGCATAGCGAAGGGCGCGAAACCAATGGTCATAATGCTTACTAAAACAGGTCCTTGCAGTTTTAAGTTTTTTAGCCTTATTTTCACCAAGCTTCTGCCGATAAAGAAATAACTTAAGACCCATGCTGCTGAAATAAACTGGGCAATTACAGTTGACAAGGCAGAACCTTTAATCCCCATTCCTAATTTAAAAATAAAAATATAATTGAGAATACCATTAATAACTGCTCCAATGATCTGGGTGCTCATAGCCATTTTAGGGTTACCTTCAGCCCGAATAAAATTATTCATGCCCATACTAATTGAGCCAAAAACAGAACCCAACATAATAATGTGTACAAAATCTTTGGCATAGGGAAAGACAGCCGGACTAGCCCCAAAAACACTTAAAATAGGTTCTGTAAACAGCAGAACAAAAACTGTCAGTATAGCCGGCAATAGAATTAACATGGCCATAGCATTACCTGCTACTTTTTCAGCTTCTTCCTTTTTTTGTTCCCCCAAACGAATGGAAATAAGGGCAGTGGCACCAATCCCAATTAAAACGGAAACTGCCATCAATATAATCATAATTGGGAAGGCAACTGTAGTAGCGGCAATAGCCATAGCTCCAACTCCACGTCCTACAAAAATTCTATCTACAATATTATATAGGGAATTAACTAACATCCCGATAATAGCAGGTAGTGAAAAACTAAACAACAAACTGCCTATCTTTTGGTCTTGCATTGCTTCTGAACGATCCATAGTAAAACCCCTTTTTATAGTTTTTGCAAAAAATTAACTACGCTTTTTAAATTAAGCATAAAGTCTTCTATTTCTTCCGGACTAACCCCGTGAAAAATATTCGAAAAGCCGCTGGTGAGCTCTTCAATAGCTTGGTCCATTTGCTCTCTTCCAGCCCTAGTTAGAAATAACAAGGTTTTTCTCCGATCATCAAAGTCTACCACACGTTTGACGAGACCCATTTCCTCCAACTGATCAATAATTGTAGTCAGCCCTCCCTTTTCTAGGTCCAGCATTTTACCTAATTCTGTAGCAGTTAAGCCATCATGCTGGTATAAAATGTGAATTGTTTTGCCATGATTTTTCTTTAGTTTAGGTTCAAATTGAAAATGTCGCCGAAAATGTGCAATAAATTTTTCATGAAAAATACCCATAAACTTAAACATAAGTGAATGCAATTCCTTAGCTTGTTCCAGTTCCATTACAGCACCTCTTAAGTAGTCATATTCCCAACGGTCATAATTATGACTGTTAGAATTATTACTATATTTTAGCTAAGAACTAGAGCACTGTCAATGTGGCTGTAGATAATAGTATAGACTCCTGCCCCGGCATTCAGCGATCGTAGGTATTTACTAGGCGCTGAAGCATCATATTTACTGCTTTTTGACTTTTAGGCAGCCAAAAACCAGCTGCCATTATTGGAAGCCGGGATTAATTATTCTCAGGATAAAGCTAATTAAATCTAAAAAAGGCAGCAATTAAGCCGCCTTTATTTCATTTCCATCCTTCCCAATCTGCTTTCTTATCAATATACAATTGGCCTGTAGTGTCCAGCTGAGCTACAAATACTCTTTCGGGGCTAGTAGAAGGCAATTTTTTAAAAGCAGGGATTTTATTTAAACACCTTCAATCTTAAACTTGCAAATTCTTTATTTTGCTATTAAGAATTTTAGCTAAGCTCTCAAATTCCTCAAAAAATACAGCTATAATATCTCCTTTTTGAGCATATTCCAGAGCTTTAATTAAAGCTATCTCTTCCTCTAAAATAATTTCTAAAAAGGGATTTTTTTGAGCTGCTGCTTCGTATAATAAATTAGCTACCTCTGTCCTTTTCCTTCCACGAAGATTTTTATCTTCTTTAATAATTAAATAGTCAAAAGATTCCCCGCACAGTTCACCTACTTGCCTAATATCCTCATCTCTGCGGTCACCAGGTACTCCAATTACTCCGATCATTCTATTTGGTTGAAGATTTTTGATTCCTTCAATAGTAAATTTATAACCATCAAAGTTATGTCCATAATCTAAAATTACTTTAAAATCTTTAATTTCATAGATATTAAATCTTCCAGGGTTTGTCCGCTCATCAGAGTAAAAACTCTGCATACTTGTCTCAATTTGTTCCAATGGCAGTCCAAAAGCTTTTAATGCTCCAATAGCTGCTAAGCTGTTATAAATGTTATGTTTTAAACTGCCGTTGAGAGTTGCTGGAATATGTTGTACTTTAATAATTTTCTGAGCAACATGCCCGTTGGAGTAATAGATGTACTCCCCACTTTGGTAGATAACTTCTCCTCCATTTTGGACATGTTGTAATAAATAAGGATTTTGAGGCCGGGTTGAGTATAAAATAATGTTGCTTTGGGCTTTTTCTTTCACCTTCATAACCCATTCATCATCCGCATTTAAGACACATGTCCCATTTTTATGCACTGCTTCAATCACTAAGGATTTAACATTTAACAAATCTTCCAAGGAGTTAATATTATCTATTCCTAAATGGTCATTAGTTAAATTTGTAAATACTGCAATATCCGCTTTTTCATAAGCTAAGCCATCCCTCAAAATTCCTCCGCGAGCAGTTTCCAAAACGGCTATATCCACCAGCCGATTATTTAAAACCTTCTTAGCACTTCTGGGTCCAGTAGTATCTCCGTATTCTAAACAATTATCATTAAAATATATACCGTGGGTTGTTGTCATCCCAACATTATATTTAGCCTTTTTTAAAACATGCCCGATCATTCTAGTAGTTGTAGTTTTGCCATTAGTTCCGGTAATGGTAATTAAGGGAATGGAAGCTGGCTTCCCTGGCGGATAAATCATGTCCAAAATAGGAGCAACAATATTTCTGCTTTTCCCTTTAAATGGTTTTAAATGCATTCTAATTCCAGGTGCGGCATTAACTTCAATAATTGCTCCCTGATTGGTTACTAAAGGAATTGCTAAATCGGGGCTAATAATATCTATTCCGGCAATATCCAATCCGATAGCCTTGGCCGCTCTTTCTGCCAGCTCTTTATTTTGGGGGTGAATTAAATCTGTACAATCAATAGCCATACCTCCTGTGCTCAAATTAGCATTAGCCCTTAAATAAACTAATTTGTTCTTGGCAGGAATTGAAGTAATAGTATACCCTTGCTTTGATATAAAATCTTTCAGCAAATCATCTACTTCTATTTTAGTAAGGGCTTTTTCGTGTCCGAAACCCCTTAGTTCATCTTGGTTTAATTGGTCAATTAGTTCTTTAATTGTGCTCTTTCCATCTCCCTTGATAAATGGTGGAACACGTAAAGCTGCTGCTTCTGCCTTCCCATTGATTACTAAAACACGATAATCCTTACCTTGGATTTGTTTTTCAATTATAATATCATCTACATCGTTGCTTAACATCAGCTTAAAAGCATTGCTGAGCTCAGCTGGGGAACTTAGATTTGTACATACGGAATGTCCTTGATGTCCGCTATTGGGCTTTAAAACTAGTGGATATCCATATTCTTGAGCAAAATTTAAAGCATCGTCGACTGTTGCACATCTGCAGCTTGGGGGAGTTGGAATAGAAACTTCATTTAAAAGATACTTAGTCAAAGTTTTATCACAAGCTATATCTACAGCCACGCTGCTAGTATTTTCATAGAGAGTGGCAGCTATAATTTTTTGATATTTGCCGTAGCCTAAACGCAAAATCCCACTATTATCTATATCAGAAACGGGAATTCCTCTTTTTCTAGCTTCTTCAGCAATTGCTCTGGTACTAAATCCCATTTCATAATTTAGGCATGTTGTCTTTAATCTGTTTAGTTCGTTTTCCCACTGAATTTCACAATCCATAATTAATTGATTAATTATATTAATGACTGTTTTGGCACATTCCTCCCCAACTTTTGGATGTTTACAGCCATAAATAATTTGATATACATCATCATTGAGCTGTCTTGTTCTGCCAAATTTACAATCATAACCCAGCAAATACTGCATTTCCAGACAAAGGTGTTCTGTAACATGGGCTAAGTAAGTTCCCTCTTGCAGCCGTCGAATAAATCCTCCCCGGCAGCCCAAGGAACATTTATGTTCCACAAGCCCGGGGAACATTTTAATAATCCTTTCGTTAAAATTCTTTAGTTCCTTAGTTGGTGTATCTACTAAATCTCCTAACTTAACAATCATTTGAACAGTTGGTTTATAGCTAAAAATATTGGGTCCGTCAAAAGATGTTAAATGTTGTATTTCCAAAGGAATTCACTCCTATTGTTTTCTGTAACTATTTTGCTAGAATTTCTAAAGAAATATTTTTGAAATTATAAGGAATGTACCCAACAATAGGAAGTGTAATTAATATCATGATAATGTTGAAAAATCCTAATTTAACAGCTGTTTTTGTAAGCGCCATCTACAGGCGCGTTTTTTATGCAACACAATCTTAACAATACTTCTTTATTTATTAACATGTCCTTAATATTCTCTTAACAGTAGGACTGCATAATTATACTCAAGAAAAATTTAAAGGGGTGTAATAATTTGTTAAAAAAAGCAAGTAAAATCATGACAGTAATGATGCTTCTAGGTATTCTAACAGCAGGTTTAGTTGGCTGCGGCGGCAGCAAAACTGAAGGCGGCGATAATGGAGCCTCTGAGGAAAAGACCACAATTACTGTAGCAGGTTCTACTTCAGTCCAACCTGTAGCACAGGAATTAGCAGATGCTTTTATGGAAACACATCAAAATATCACAATTAATGTTCAAGGCGGCGGTTCCGGCGTAGGTATTGAATCTGCTAGTAACGGTGCTGCTGACATTGGTACCTCTTCTCGAGAATTAAAACCCGAAGAAAAACCTTTAAAAGAATTTGCCATTGCTAAAGATGGTATTGCCATCGTTGTTAATCCGCAAAACAGTCTAACTGATATTAGCAAGGATCAATTACAAAAAATTTACGCTGGTGAAATTACTAATTGGAAAGATATTAACGGTAAAGATGCTCCCATCGCCGTTATCACCCGTGAAGAATCTTCAGGAACCAGAGGAGCTTTTCAGGAATTAGTAATGGGTAAAGATGCTCAGGGCAATGAAATTCCCATTGTCAACAGTGCTATTGTACAAAATGGCACAGGTGCAGTTAAACAAGGAGTTGCCACAAATGCAAATGCTATTGGCTTTATCTCCCTAGGTGCCATTGACGATACCGTAAAAGCCGTCTCCATTGATCAAGTAAAACCCTCTAAAGAAACAGTACTCGCTGGAACTTATAAGTTGCAAAGACCCTTCTTATTTTTAACAAAAGAGGAACCTACAGGTGCTGTGAAAGAATTTATTGATTTCGTCTTAAGCCCAGAGGGTCAAAATATCGTAGGCAAGGAATTCATTGCGGTAAAATAAAAAAGCTTAGACTATCTTGCTCTTCCTATAATAACTAACTACTTTATTCAAAACAATTAGCAACAAAAGCAATAGGTTCTTAACGAGCCTATTTGCTTTTGTATATTTAGCAGAACTCTAAAGAGGTGGAGAATTTTGCAAAAAAATTTTTCCGAAAAAATAATTGAAAAGGTTATTTTTACTAGTGCTCTAACTGCTATCCTGGCAGTATTCTTAATTATTCTTTTCGTATTCCAAAAAGGGTTGCCAGCAATACAAGAAGTTGGTTTAACAAATTTCTTACTAGGCAAAGATTGGCTTCCTTCATCCAATGTTTTTGGTATTTTCCCTATGATTATTGGTTCTATTTATGTGACATTAGGTGCACTTATTTTTAGTATTCCTTTGGCAGTACTCTGCGCTCTCTTTTTAGCTGAATTTGCACCTACTAAAATTGGTAGAATTGTACGCAGCGGCATAGAGTTACTGGCAGGAATTCCTTCAGTTGTTTACGGTTTTTTTGGCATGATTGTAATCGTGCCCCTAATTAGCCGTGTCTTTGGAGGTTTTGGCTATAGCTCTTTAGCCGGTTCGGTGATTCTAGCCATTATGATTTTACCGACAATTATTAGCGTTGCTGAAGATGCTATTAACGCTGTTCCTCCAGCATATAAGGAAGGATCTTTGGCTTTAGGGGCAACCCATTGGCAAACAATAACTAAAGTTATCCTTCCAGCTGCCAGCTCAGGTATTTTAGCCGGAGTAGTCTTAGGTATGGGGCGAGCTTTAGGGGAAACCATGGCAGTGATTATGGTTATCGGTAATGCTGCCAAACTACCCGGCTCATTTTTAGAGCCAGTTAGAACATTAACTGCCAACATCGCCATGGAAATGGCTTACTCATCAGGCCTCCATCGGGAAGCACTTTTCGCTACAGGTGTAGTGCTGCTCCTAATGGTTATGTCCCTGAACATTACACTTACCCTGATTATGAAAAGGAGGGTCCTGGCCAGATGAGTACTATGGACGCTAAAGAAATAAATTATCAATCTAACCTTACTGAGCCAAAAGGAGGATCAGTTGGGTTAAGCATTTCTCGCTTTGAGCTGCGTTACCTAACTGAGAAGTTAGCAAAATTCTTGGTTTGGTCTGCTGGTCTTGCCACGATAGGAATTCTTTTGATCATTATTGGCTATATCATTAAAAATGGCTTTCACGTTGTCAACTACCAGTTTCTTTTTGACAACCCCAAGAATATGGGACGCAGCGGAGGTATTTTCTCCACCATCGTCTCTACAGTTTATTTGACCGGATTTGCCATCTTAGTTGCGGCACCTGTAGGCATTGCCGCCAGTATCTATCTGACTGAATATGCTAAAGAAAACTTCTTCTTAAAAGTTATCCGCTTTGGCACAGAAACATTAGCTGGAGTCCCCTCCATCGTTTTTGGTTTGTTCGGTTTTGCTTTTTTTGTTGTTTACCTGGAACTTGGCTGGAGCTTGCTGTCCGGTGGATTAACCTTGGCTCTGATGATTTTGCCAATTATTATTCGGACTACGGAAGAGGCCATAAAAAACGTGCCTAATGCTTATCGGGAAGGAAGCTTGGCCTTAGGTGCTACGAAATGGCACACCATTAAAAATGTTGTACTGCCTGTGGCTCTACCGGCAATTATGACCGGGATTATTTTAGGTATCGGCCGGGCTATTGGGGAAACAGCAGCAGTTGTTTTAACTGCCGGCAGTTCCTTAGGTATTCCCAGCTCTTTGTTAGACCCAGGGCGCACTATGCCTGTCCATTTATATATTGTTTCCTATGAGGGTATTTCCATGGACAATGCTTACGGAACAGCATTTGTGCTAATTGTCGCTTTATTCTTAATGAATCTTTTAACTAATAAGCTTATTAAACGTTTTACCAACCCAGCAGCATAGGAGGATAAAAATGAACACTGCATTTGATATTCAAAACCTCAACTTGTACTATGGTTCGAAACAAGCCTTAAAAAATATTAATCTACCTCTCTTGCGCAACAAAGTTACTGCCCTCATTGGGCCTTCCGGCTGTGGGAAATCAACTTTTCTACGCACTTTAAATAGAATGAATGATTTAATTGTAAATACTAAAATCCAGGGCAAAGTCCTTTTTCATGGGGAGGATGTATACGATTCCAAGGTAAATGTAGTTGAACTGCGCAAACGGGTAGGCATGGTTTTTCAAAAGCCCAATCCTTTTCCTAAGTCTATTTACGATAATGTGGCCTATGGCCCTCGGGCCCACGGCTTAAAGAAGAAAAACTGTTTAGATGAAATCGTGGAAAAAAGTTTACAGGCAGCGGCTATTTGGGATGAAGTTAAAGACAGGTTACAGGATTCAGCTCATGCCCTATCTGGAGGGCAGCAGCAAAGGCTCTGCATAGCTCGGGTTTTAGCTGTGGAGCCAGAAGTGATTTTAATGGATGAACCCTGCTCTGCTCTTGACCCTATTTCTACTTTAAAAATAGAAGAACTGATTCAAGATTTAAAGGAGAATTACACCATTGTTATGGTTACTCATAATATGCAGCAGGCAGCACGGGTTTCGGACTACACCTCTTTCTTCTTGAACGGGGAAATGATTGAGTATGATGAAACTGAAAAGATTTTCACTACACCAAGGGACCAAAGAACTGAGGACTACATTACCGGCAGATTTGGTTGATACTTTGGGTTAAATTTTAGGAGGAGGATTAAATTGACTGTACGACATGTTTTCGAACATGACTTAGATGAGTTAGGTTTGTTAATTAGTAAAATTGGAGCAGCCGTTGAAAAAGCAGTAAGCCGATCTTTAGAGTCCTTAAATAACCTGGATGTAGAATTAGCGGAAAAAGTGCTCGTCGATGACGATATTGTAGATAATCTTGAACTGGAAATTGTAGAAAAGGGCATGCGCTTACTAGCCTTGCAGCAGCCAATTGCCAAGGATCTGCGAACAGTAAGCACTTGTTTAAAAATCGCCACTGATTTTGAAAGAATAGGGGACCATGCCGGGGATATTGCTAAAGTAACTAAACACATTACAGGCACACCTATCTTAAAAATGGAGGAAATAGATCTTATTGCTAACTCATCCCAAGTCATGCTTAGAATGAGCCTGGATGCCTACACTTATCAAGATGCTGAATTAGCAGAAAAAGTAATTGCCAAAGACGATGAAGTAGATGATTTATTTACCTTAATCCACCAAAAAACGTTGCAAGTAATGAAAAAAGAACCTGACATAATTGATTTTGCCGTTGGGCTCCTGTCTGTAGCAACTAATTTAGAAAGAATTGCCGACCATGCTACAAACATTGCCGAGGGTGTCATTTATTTAAAAACCGGGAAAAGGGTTCCCTAGCAGTCAAAAATCCTAAGCCGAAATAAAGGCTTAGGATTTTTAACTATGTAATAATAATACTATGCAAATAACACGGATATACTCAAAATGTTATTTAAAAATTAACTTTCCGCCGTGCAAGGAGTAACTAAATGGTATTGTACAAATGGAAACTACGCCGTTTGACTGATCGCAGTAATAACCATTTGCGTTGGGGCCATTTAAGTAATAAGTATTAATATTAGCTATTATATAATCAATAAACACGTATTTTTTATGATATCTGGTTTTACAAATAGAATAATTTTTAAAATACGTATTCATTTGCAGTAGCTTAAATAGCATTTAAATAAATTGCTAATCCTAATAATATAGGAAATGCAATTAATCCACCATCGTATTTTTTAAGTATGATTACCCTGATTTTTTATCACCCTTAGAAATAAAACAATATAATAATTCGAAGAATATAATGGCAAATATTATACAAACTGCTGTGTCACAATAAGTAAGATATTTGCTATATAAACTACCTTTTTCTCCAAAGAACCTAGAAAATGCTGCAAAAAATGTCTCAAGTGCTGATGTTAAATATATTATAATCAAACATTTTCTATCTGTATTACGACGTATAACAGCAGTATATATTAAAAACAAACTTAAACAGAAAATAATATATATTGGTGTTGGCCAATATCTAAAACCCATTTTGTCTAAAGTCAGCATAACTTCCCGTACTTTTTGTAGATTTAACATTAGAATGGCTTGATTTCGAACTTACTTTTGACATAGTGTTAATCCTCTCATAATTAAAAATTTTTATCTTTATCTTAAGTAAGTAAATAGAAATTGCTTACTTTTTTTACATTTTATCTAACAAATTAAATTAAGAACAGTAAAAAATGTCGAATATTGAATAATTATACATATTTTCACTGTGTTAGATTGAGCTTGTTTAAATATACTTAATAAAGCACCACCTACTAAAAGCTTCCATAAAAAATAATCTTAGGCTCAATTAACCAGGACCTAAAGTACGGGATGGAAAGAATTTGAAACATATTGAAATAAGCCAATCAGCATAAGTAAAACTGCCAGAATCAAAAGTGATCTGTATAAAAGTAAATTTTACAAAATAAAAAGACTTACCACGTAAGCCTCAAAAAAATGTTGTTGTTCTGTTTTTAAAATGCATTAACAGCCAGTATTTGTTCTAGATCCATTGGAATTTTTTAGTATTAATGTGGATGTATCAGCTTTTTTTATTTCATCATATGTTACCTTATAAACACTGGCAATTTGCACATTGCTATCCAGATGCCGCAAAAACGTATCCAATTTTGACTCTTCAACCTCAATCTTATGCAATTTATTTTCTTTGCCACCATGAATGTTGCTCTTTTTGTAATAGTATATTTTCACTCGACTAGTCATCATTTTCACCTCCCTTTTTTATAACGATAAAACATTTAAGTTAAAATTATACTTATATTACTGTTAAGATAGTGTGAATATTTAAAAACAAGCATTTTTATCATAACCCCCGGGTGAGTACTTCATTAAAACTGCCTACCCGATAGCCTTCTAAATCCATAGTTACATACTGGAAGCCTTGTTCTTTCAACTTAGCGGCAACTTGATCAAGAAGATCTTCATCAAACAATTTTTTTCTATCCTTTTTGGCTACTTCGATTCTGGCTAGATTTCGATGACATCTTATTCGAACTGCTCTAAAGCCTAGACTCATCATGAACTTTTCAGCCTGTTCAATCTTTATTAAATCATCTGCTTTTACTTCATCTCCATAGGGCAGCCTTGTTAAAAGGCAGGCATAAGGTGGTTTATCCCAGGTGCTTAATCCCAACTCTTTGGATAAACTTCTTATTTCTTCTTTCGTTAATTTACACTCAAAAAGAGGGTTTTTGATATTTAGCTCCTGCAATGCTTTTAACCCGGGCCGATAATCACCCAGATCATCAAAATTTGTCCCGTCAATAACGTAACTATAACCTTCATCCTGGGCTAACTCCTTAATCATTTGAAAAACTGCTTTTTTGCAAAGGTAGCATCTATTTTGAGGATTATACCTGATCTCAGCAATAATTGGCACTTCAATAATTGTATGAGCTACACCTATTTTTTGAGCAAAATCTTTGGCCTCAGCTACCTCCCATTGGGGAATATAGGGTGAAAGAATTGTTACTGCTTTAACCTTATCTCCTAGGGCTTCCTGAGCCGCTTTCAGTAAAAAGGTACTGTCTACTCCTCCGGAGAAAGCTATTACCACTTTTTTCATTCTTTTAAGATCTGCAATTAAGTTTGTATATTTATCTTTAATGGTCATAAATATCCTCTCTATTATTCACATGTTTTTTTCCAATAATGACATACTGTCTATTCTACTTTAAGTCTGACTAGTAAATGCATAATTGCTTGTTGCTAAAATTAAAGTTCCCAATAAAGATAGACAAGTAAAATTTAAAGATTTCTTTTTAATCATTAAATCAACTCCATTTATTTTTATGTAAATAGACGTAAATTTTATATTTTTGTTTCACTACTAACTGACCATTTTTAACCTTTGCAATACTTCCTAAATATATTTATTTAGTTAATAGTTAGAAATTTATTAGTTTAATAACAATAGCAGCTGCCTAGCCGAGCCTTGCATTCTTTTTTCAACCGACTTGCAGCTTCACCTATTTCAATTATGCTTTTAAAATTATTACCCTGATAATTTAAAACACCAATTGAAATAGTAGTTATGGGATACTTCTCTTCTTTTCCCTTTCTATTCTTGGCTAAAATATAGCCTCTCTTTTGATCTTCATCTTTATAATAATGTCTAACCTTTAGATCGAAAGAATCGATTATTGCTTGGCACAGTGTATTTATGGACACATTAAGCCCATAAATAATCGCAATAAAATCATCACCCCCGATGTGTCCTAAAAAAGACTGCTTAAAAGAAAACCTTTTCATGTTCTCTAAAATTGTCCTGGAAGTTAACTGAATTATTTTATCTCCATTTTCAAAGCCATAGACATCGTTATATGCCTTAAAATTATCTAAATCAAAATATAAGATATAACATTGGTCTTGTTGGTTTAAAACTTGTTCCAGTTCTTTTTCGATGCACAAATTACCGGGCAGTCCTGTTAAAGGGTTGGCATTGCGAGCAATATTTAATTCGATTTCAGTTATTTTTTCCAGCAAACGATTGATTGTAACTATACCCGCATAGTTATCATTTTTGGTCACAATTACGTAATCGTATAAATTATCTTCACGGCGTGTTAGGGCTAATCTGGATACAGAGTTAATTGAAGCATTGCAATCAACAATTAACGGGTGCCTGTCCATAACCAAGGAAACAGGACGTTTCATATAGATAGCTGCGCCATACTGGCTGGCAAACCGTTGATAAAATTTATTCCGCATAATCAAACCTACAGGTACTGCTCCATCTACAACAGTTATCCCTTGCAAGTTTGCATTGTTTTGAAAAACTTCATTGACCTTATAATTAGGCATACTTTCCGTAATACAAATGTCAAAACGCATTATTTCCCAAACCGGTATGTTCAAAGACGACATCATGGCGTGCTTGCCTTTAATAGCTTGTTGCCGACAAATTAAATTTTTCATATCAGCTGTGAGTTTAGCCGGCACTTGAGATGGTTTATGCAAGTAGAATCCTTGACCCAAAGTAATTCCAATATCCATTAATGTGTTTAATTCGTCAACGGTTTCAATGCCCTCGGCAATAAGTTTGATGGACGTATCCATAGAAAAATCGCTAATACATTTAAGCAGTGATTTGCGCAAAGGATCTTTATCGATATTGCGGACTAATTCCAGATCAATTTTAATAAAATGGGGATGAGTTTCGGCAATCATACGTAAATTAGAATAGCCGGACCCCATATCATCAATAGCAATTTTATAGCCCTGTCTGGCATAATTGTCTAAAGTGTTTGTAAAAGTAACAAAATCTTCCACAATTGTTTTTTCTGTAATCTCAAAAATTAATTGACTGGGTTTAAGGTTATTTATTTCCAGCATTTCTTTCGTAAAACCACTTTTGAAGCGGGGATCTTTGACCACATTAGGATCTACATTGAGAAATAAAAGTTCTTTAATGCCAAATTGACAGGCTTTTTCCAGAGCCTTCCTCCGACACAAAAATTCGATTTCAAATAATAAATTATACTTTCTAGCTGTGGCAAAAAGCATCTCCGGTTTTTCCAAGTCTGTCCCCTTAGGGCCGCGGCTTAAAGCTTCATAACCAGTAACTTCTCCATTCAGCAAATTAATAATTGGTTGGAATACAATCTCTATCGACTCGTCCTGAATAATTTTTATTAAATCAGAATGCAACTGTTCTTCACGCGTAATTCTGGAGTTTTGCAGGGGGTTACTGCCAAAAAAATTTAGCATGGGACTTACACTCCTTGAATATAAAATTTAATATTTTTTAGCAGATTTCAAATCAAACCTAGAGCTATAAATGCCAAGCTACACCAAGTCAGTCAAGTTAAATTTCAATGTGTCTTTATTCATAGTTTGGGACAACAGTTGTAACTCCCGGGAAAAACCTGATACTTTTCCCGCCAGCCGGACATGTTCATTGGTTATTCCGGCTACTTCCTGAGCAATAGTTTTAATCTGCCTAGAAACTTTATTAATAGCTGTAAACATTTCTAATATCTCGGAGCTATAAGCAGCACTTTTATTAGTAAACTTAGTCACGGACTCTGCCTGCTGTTTCACCTTGCAAATAGAATCGGAAATTTGCTTCATCAAGCCGCTGACATTAGTAATCGTATTTACACCATCTTGAACGTCCCCTCCTGTTTTCTTAACAATTACTGTTAACTCTTTAATCTTAATTTGAACATTTTTAATATGCTCATTGATTTGTTGGGCCGCCCCTGATGATTGTTCCGCTAAACTTCTTATTTCCTCGGCAATAACGCCGAATGCAGCTCCCGAAACCCCCGTTCGTGCTGCCTCAATGGATGCATTTAACGATATGATACTCGTTTGAGTTGAGATTTCATTAATAAAGGCCGTGATTTCTTCTATGTATTTAGAGCTTTCCAAAAGATCATCAACAAAAAGAGTTAAATGATCTAGTCCGTCTGCAATTCTTTGCATTTTTCTCACTGCTGTATGGGCACTTTTATTGCTTTCTAGGGTATTAGCCTCTGTTTCAGCAATTAAATCATTTACGCTAGAGATTTTTTGATTTATTTCGTTTAAATTGTGATCAATCTGTCCTAAATCCCGATTGGCTGTTTCAATACTATCTGCTTGATCCACAATACCATCTGTAAGGATCTGTACTTTATTGGAAATACTAGTAATATCATCTACAATGGAGCTAGAGGTAACAGACATTTCCTCACTTGTCGCAGCTACACTTGTCGAAGCTTGCGTAATTTTTTCAATCATTTGTCGCCAACTAGTCACCATAGAATTAAAGTGCTGTACCAGAAGGTTTATCTCGTCAACGGAATTTTTCTGATCTATCGGCGTTAAATTACCTTCTGCTAATTTTTTCGTAGCCTTAATTAAATCTGCAATGGAAGCTGCCAGGTTTTTGGTAATTTTAAAACTGCTGCCATAGCTTAGCACAAGGGACGTAACCGTAATTAAAATAATGAGCAGCAAAGAATTATTGCTGATAACTGCTACTTGGCGGCTATTTTTATTCATTTGCGTTTCCTGAAGTGCAACAAAATTTTGACATGCTGTTACTATTTTATTGCTCAAAGGAATAACATCATGGATAAAAGTAGTAATGGCCACTTCATCTTGTCCTGCTTTCTTAATAGTAATAACAGTTCTCTCAATAGCAGAAAATTGAATTTCTGCAGTTAAAACTTCTGCGCTAAATTTCTGTTCCTGACTAGTTTTTAAAAATTTTTTGGCCTTACCTTCCCAAATCTGTTGTTCTTTGACAGCTGAATAATATTTCTCTAAATATACTTGGTCATTAGTGTGTAAATAATATTGGAAGTAATTTATTCTTTCTAACATTTTGCTTTGAATCATTTTAGCTGCCATGACACCTTGGTAAGTATGATTAATAAAGGTATTGTTCAGAGCTTTTATTTGGGAGATGGAAAGAATAGAGCTTGCTGTTATACACAGAGTTAGGGAAAAAATGATGATGTAACTTAAAGCAATTCTTGTCTTGATACTTTTGAAACTTATTTTCTTAAATTTTGCCCGAAGTTTTTTGAGCAAAGAAATTAGATATTTTGTAAGCGGTATTTGAGAAACTGAAATTGCTATCTTCAGTTGAATTCTCCTCCTTGAATAAATGTTTAATTCAGCATAATTTAAAATGTTTGTAGTCACCTTAAGTTTTTGTTAAGATTATATTAAATAAGGTAAATTTTACAAAATAAAAAGACTTACCAAACGTAAGCAGCTTTTTTTATTTCATCATATGTTACCTTAAACACTGGCAATTTGCACATTGCTATCCGGATGCCGCAAAAACGTATCCAATTTTGACTCTTCAACCTCAATCTTATCAATTTATTTTCTTTGCCACCATGAATGTTGCTCTTTTCGTAATAGTATATTTTCGCTCGACTAGTCATCATTTTCACCTCCCCTTTTTACATTGTAGATAAAAGCAATCTATCAAACTGTTCTTTGTTGATTATCATATTTCCAGATAATTCTCGCATTCGGTCAACTCCTGCTATTAAATCCTTCAACTACCTATGTATTACAATTTAATTTCCGGGGTTCGGGTAATAATAAAATGAATAACTTTTTGAGGAGTTGAAAAAATGACTGATCATAAATACACAAATAAGCTGATAAATGAGAAATCGCCATATCTGCTCCAACACGCCCACAATCCCGTAGATTGGTATTCATGGGGTGAGGAAGCCTTTGAAAAAGCAAAAAGAGAAGACAAACCGGTATTTCTCTCCATTGGTTACAGCACTTGTCATTGGTGCCATGTCATGGAAAGAGAATCCTTCGAAGATGAGGAAGTTGCCAAAGTTTTAAATGAGAATTTTATTTCCATTAAAGTAGACCGAGAAGAGCGTCCCGATATTGATACTATTTATATGACTGTTTGCCAAGCTTTAACCGGGCAGGGGGGCTGGCCCCTTACTATTATTATGACCCCAGACAAAAAGCCATTTTTTGCGGGAACTTATTTTCCGAAAAATAGTCGTTACCGGATGCCTGGTTTAATGGAAATTTTACAAAATATCAGCTCAGCTTGGGACAGTAAACGGGAACAGTTGGTGGAATCTAGTGAAAAAATCACTACAGCCGTCAATACTCAAATGTTTACCCATCGGACAGGAGAATTAGACGAAAAAGTTTTGGATAGAGCCTATAACTACTTTGTAGATGCTTTTGACCCGGAATATGGGGGTTTTAGCAGTTCACCTAAATTTCCTATACCCCATAATTTATTTTTCTTACTACGCTATTGGAAGCTGACAGGGGAAAAAAATGCCCTAGCAATGGTTGAAAAAACTTTGGAAAGTATGTATCGAGGAGGTATCTATGACCATATAGGATTTGGTTTTGCCCGCTACTCTACGGATAACAAATGGCTTGTACCTCACTTTGAAAAGATGCTTTATGACAACGCTCTCTTAGCTATTGCCTTTGGTGAAACTTATCTAGCTACTAAGAAACCTTTTTATGCCAGGGTAGTGAAAGAAATATTTACTTATGTGCTGAGAGACATGACTTCTCCTGAGGGAGCTTTTTATTCTGCAGAAGATGCAGATTCCGAGGGAGTAGAAGGCAAATTTTACGTTTGGGACCCCAGAGAAATAGAAACAGTTTTAGGACCTGCATTGGGCAGTGACTTTTGTGCCCTTTATGATATTACTTCAGAAGGTAATTTTGAAGGAAAAAGCATTCCAAATTTAATTAACGCAGGAATTACAGATAAATTTCAAACTGAGCGGGAAAAACTTTTTGCCTATCGAGAAAAAAGAATCCACCCCCATAAGGATGATAAAATTTTAACTGCTTGGAATGGACTGATGATAGCTGCTTTAGCTTTTAACTCTCGAGTCCTGGAGGACCCCGGCTATGCTAGAGCGGCGGAAAAAGCATCGGCCTTCTTGACCAAAAATCTAATTAGAAAAGATGGCAGGCTCTTAGCAAGGTACCGAGATGGGGAAGCTGCTTATGCAGCTTATGTAGACGACTATGCCTTTTTTATTTGGGGGTTAATTGAACTTTATCAAGCTACATTTAAAACCGACTATTTGGAGCTAGCCCTAAAATTAACTGCAGATTTACTAAAGCTTTTTTGGGATGAAAAAGAAGGAGGCTTTTATCAGTACGGCAGTGATAGCGAGGAACTAATTGGTAGACCAAAAGAACTATATGATGGTGCTTTGCCTTCCGGCAATTCCGTAGCAGCTTTAAATCTGTTGCGCTTGTCCCACCTTACGGGAAATGGAGATTTGGAAGCTAAGGCTCATAATATGTTCAAAGTATTTGGTGGGAATGTTGCTAGTTCCCCATATATCTATACCCAGTTTTTAACTGCTGTCTTTTTTGCTGATAAAGCTGCAGAAGTTGTAATTATAGGTGATCCTCAGAGCAAAGATGTCCAAAGCATGTTAAGCATAATTAATTCTAACTTTACTCCAGAAATAGTTTTAATGAATAGTCCGGAAAATGCTGATCCTGAATTGCCTAAATTGTTGCCCGCTTTAGCCGAAAGAAAAGCCATCCAGGGAAAAGCTACTGCATACTTCTGCCAAAACTATACTTGTCAGCAACCAACAACAGAGCCCGGCAAATTGGCAGAATTGCTGCAGCTTCAAATATAGGGATTAAATATTCTAGTATTTGAGCCTAAAGTATAGTACAATGGTTGTTAAAATATGTCTTATCTTGGAATAAGGAGTTTAAGAAAATGGCGAAAGACAAAGTTATTGTTACCGTTGTAGGTAAAGATAGAGTAGGTATTATTGCCGGAGTTGCTAACATTTTAGCTAAGCAAAATGTCAATGTATTAGATATTAGCCAAACTACAATGCAGGACTTTTTTACAATGATTTTAATTGGCGACATGTCTAAGGCATCCTCAGGTTTAAATGAAATTAAAAAACAACTGGATAAATATGGTGAGGAAATTGGGGTCAAGATTACGATCCAGCATGAAGACGTTTTTAGTTTTATGCATCGGATCTAAGGAAAGGAAGTTTGTACATGCCGTTAACAATTCATCCTAGCGAGATCATGGAAACTATTCGTATGATTGAAACGGAAAATTTAGATATTCGTACTATTACTATGGGAATAAATTTAAAAGATTGTATCCACCCAGATGTGAAAATATCTTGCCAGAAAATTTATGACAAGATTTATAGGTATACTGAAAAGCTGGTGCAAACGGGAGAAGATATAGCTGCTGCTTATGGTATTCCAATTATCAATAAAAGGATCTCCGTTACTCCTATTGCTTTAATTGCTGAAGCTGCAGAAACGGAAGATTGCCTGCCTTACGCCGAAGTTATGGATAAGGTGGCTAAAGATGTTGGAGTCAATTTTATTGGTGGATTTTCTGCTCTAGTACATAAAGGCACAACTCCCGGGGATTTAAAATTAATTAAATCTATTCCTCAGGCTTTGGCCACCACTGAGAGAGTCTGTTCTTCAGTTAATGTCGGTACTACTAAAGCAGGTATTAATATGAATGCTGTTTTAGAAATGGGCAGGATTGTGAAAAAAACTGCTGAACTAACAGCTGACCGTGATGGTTTAGGCTGCGCTAAGTTGGTAGTTTTCTGCAATGCTCCTGAAGACAATCCTTTTATGGCCGGCGCTTTTCATGGAGTAGGGGAACCAGATGCTGTAATCAACGTAGGTGTTAGCGGGCCTGGCGTTGTTTTAAATGCGGTCCGTAAATACCCAGACGCGGATTTAGGAACAATTTCAGATGTAATTAAAAAGACTGCTTTTAAAATTACTCGCATGGGTGAATTAGTTGGCAGAGCTGCTTCTAAGAAACTAAATGTTCCTTTTGGTATTGTAGATTTATCCCTGGCTCCTACTCCTGCTATTGGGGATAGTGTAGCTAATATTTTAGAAGCCATGGGTTTAGAAAAATGCGGCACCCATGGGACAACAGCGGCACTAGCTCTGTTAAACGATGCTGTAAAAAAAGGAGGCTCTATGGCTTCCTCCTATGTAGGGGGCTTAAGTGGAGCTTTTATCCCTGTCAGTGAAGATGCAGGCATGATTGAGGCGGTAAAAGCTGAAGCATTGAGCATTGAGAAGCTAGAAGCCATGACCTGCGTTTGTTCAGTAGGTCTGGATATGATTACAGTTCCAGGAGATACGACAGCGGAAACAATTGCTGCCATTATTGCCGATGAAGCTGCCATTGGCATGATTAACAATAAAACTACAGCCGTACGGGTTATTCCAGCTCCTGGCAAAAAGGCAGGAGACGAAGTACCTTTTGGAGGTTTATTAGGCAATGGCCCTGTTATGTCTGTTAATCAATACAACTCAAATGTATTTGTGAAACGAGGAGGCAGGATACCTGCCCCCATTAATGCTTTAACAAACTAAATTAATTTAAGCCTGGCATTAGCCAGGCTTCTTATTTTGTTGAGTTGTTCACCAACTTCGATATATTTATTGACAATTATATCAAAAAATATCATCTTACCTTAATTTTAGCTTAAAGGATTAAAAGATTTTATATGGAATTTATTATTATTATATTAAGTTAAGTATAGAAAGGAGATGTAGCAGTGAGGAAAAATTTTGTAGGCAGACTATTTCTGTTCTTAATAGTGCTTTTTTTATTTATCAAAGTAACTTCCGGATTATATGTACATTACCAATGGTTTAAAGATCTTGGCTATACACAACTTTTCTTGATTCCAATTGCCGCCAAATTCCAAATTGGGCTTCTTGCTTTCTTGATTTATTTTCTGATTCTGTCCAGCATGGGGATTATTGCTGTCGGAGTTTTTAAAAAAGCCGAAAAGGAAAATCGACCTATCAGCGGTAAATTTCATTGGAGAGTAATCAATTCTAATGCTGATGAGGCGGAAAACAATATTACTCCTATTAACTATCAAAGAATTTATCCTTTCCTAATTCTCGTTAGTTTTGTTCTAAGCACGATCCTAGCTTTTAGTGCAACTAAAAGTGGTTGGATGAAACTGCTCCAGTTTAAAAATGCTACCTCTTTTGGTTTAAAGGAGTTTGTTTTTAATCGGGATGTAGGATTCTATATTTTTCAAATGCCCTTTTTCAATTTTGTTCTAAACTCCCTTAACTCTTCTTTGTTTGTTATCTTTGCAATCAGTATCATCTTTTTTACAGTAGCAGGCTTAATTCATGTTTGGGGCAATATTTTCCGCAAAGGGTCCCTAGGAATACCAAGGAGCATTCGGCGTTTTTGGAGTATTTTACTAGCAGTCTTATTTGCTTTAATTGGGCTGAAAAAATTCTTTTCTATTTATGAATTTCTTAATTCCCAAGCTGGCTATGTTTATGGTGCAGGCTATACGGATATTCATGTAGCTATCCCTTTAGCAAAAATACTTGCCTTAGTAGCGCTGCTAGCCAGTATTGCTAGTATTATTTACTTTTTTCGCAACGATCACCGTTTAATTCTTTGGCCTATAGCCCTATATCTAATAATTAGTGGTGTCGGCGCAGGGCTCCAAAGTTTTATCCAATACAATGTAAGCAACAACGAATTCTTTAAGGAACAACCTTATATTCAACAGGAAATTAAATTTACACGTTTGGCATATAACTTAAACAATATTCAAATTAAAGATTATCCAGGCAATGCAGCACTTACCTATAAAAATGTGCAAAACAACCAATCTACCATGGAAAATATCCGTTTAAATGATCCTGAGCCATTAAAAACAGTGCTTTCCCAAATTCAAGGGCTACGCTACTATTACCGTTTTCACGATATTGATATAGACCGCTACACTCTAGATGGCAAGTACCGACAAGTTTTGCTTAGCCCTCGGGAAATATCTGATGAGGCTTTAACGGAAAAGGCTAATACTTTTATTAATTTGACTATGCGGTATACCCATGGCTATGGTTTAGCTGCAACTTTGGCTAATGAAATCGATGAGTCCGGTTATGCCAAGTTAATTGTTAAAGATGTTCCCCCCCAATCTAGCATAAAGGGCTTTGAGATAAAAGAGCCTCGCATTTACTTTGGCGAACTGACCAATGATAGAAAATACGGGTATGTAATTGGCAATACAACTGCTAAAGAGTTTGATTACCCTCTAGGAGAAAACAATGCGGAAAACATTTACCGAGGAAAAACCGGCTTAGCATTTACTCCTTTAAACAAGCTTTTTTTAAGTGCTTACTTTAATACTTTTCGGTTTTATTTAGCAGGAGAAATTACTCCTGAAAGCAAGCTGTTAATGAAAAGGAATATTACAGAAAGAGTCTCCACTTTAATGCCCTATTTGCTTTATGATCAAGACCCTTATTTGGTTGCCGCAGCTGATGGAAAAATGTACTGGATAATTGATGCTTATACTCATACTAATAAATTTCCCTATTCTTCCCCAGTTGGGAACTTAAATTATATTCGCAACTCCGTCAAAGTTGTAGTTGACGCCTATAATGGCACCGTAAATTTTTATGTTTTTGATGAAAAGGATCCTTTGATTAAAACTATTAGCAAAATTTTTCCCGGAGTCTTTAAAAATCGCACAGAGCTGCCTAGCAATTTAGCTGAACACTTGCGCTATCCGGAAGATATATTCAATATTCAAAGCAATGTTCTGCTTAATTTTCACGTTACCAACCCTTCTGTTTTTTATAACAGAGAAGATACCTGGGATATAGCTAAAAAAGTAGTTGACGGAAACACAGAAAATATTAAACCTTATTATTCAATTATGCGACTACCAGGAGAAAAAAATAGCGAATTTGTTTTAATGCTGCCCTTCACCCCAGCCAGCAGACAAGAACAGCATCGGAACAATCTCATTGCCTGGCTGGCCGCCAGAAACGATGGAGAGCATTATGGGGAATTAATACTATATAAACTACCTAAAAATGTGGAGATACAGGGACCTTTAATGATTGAAAGTTTAATCGATCAGGATACAACCATCTCCAGCAAAATAACTCTCTGGGGTCAGGGAGGATCGGAAATCATCCGGGGTAATTTAATAGCTGTACCTATTGACGGCGGTTTTGTCTATGTGGAACCTATTTATATCAAAGCAGCAAGACAAGGTACATCGATACCTCAGATGCAGGCCATTGTCTTTGCCATCGATAAAAAGGTAGTTTTACTGGAAACTAAATCTTTAGATAAGGCTGTGGCTCAGTTCTTTAGCCAAGCAGGGCTGCCAGAGCAGTCTACCCAACCAGGGGAAACAACTAAACCTCAAGTAGTTAATCCCAAAGAGGCTATTTTAAAACAAATTCAAGATTTAAAGAACAAACTCCAGGAGTTAGAAAATCAGGTAAAAGACCTTTAAGGCTTTTTTTCATTGCCTTAATTGGTAAATAGGTATAAAATAAAGACAAGTATGCATCACTGGTGGACATTGTTTTAAATTAAAAGAGGAGAAGGAGTGTTGGTATGCTTAAGAAAAAAATTGCGGCTTTAACTGCAGTAGCTATGTTAGCAACAGGTTTGCTGGCAGGCTGTGGCGGAAGCCAGGAAACTGCTACCAAAGCAGAATCCGATGTAATCAAAATCGGAGTTTACGAACCCTTAACCGGGATGAATGCTGCTGGTGGGGAAATGACTGTTGACGGAATCAAGTTAGCTAACAAATTATTTCCAACAGTTTTAGGTAAAAAAGTTGAACTAGACATTGTGGACAACAAAAGTGAAAAGCAAGAAGCAGCAAATGCTGTAGAAAGACTCGTCAATGATAATGTAAATGTTATTATTGGTAGTTACGGCAGTTCTTTAGCCATGGCTGGGGGACCAGTAGCTAAAGATGCTGGAATACCTGTAATCGGTTGCTCCCCTACTAACCCAGCAGTTACTTTAGGAAATGATTACTATTTCAGGGTTTGCTTCATCGATCCATTCCAAGGAACTGTAATGGCTAAGTATGCTGTGGAAACTTTACATGCTAAAACAGCTGCTATTATTCAAGACGTACAGCAAGATTACTCCGTAGGCTTAAACAACTACTTTGAAAAGTCCTTTAAACAATTAACCAAAAATGAAAATGCAATTGTAGCTAAAGTTAACTACAACACCGGTGATAAGGATTTCTCAGCTCAATTAACAGAAGTTAAAAGTAAAAACCCAGATGTAATTTTTGCTCCTGGTAACTTTACAGAATGCGGTATCTTAGTTGAAAAGGCACGTGAAATGGGCATCACCGCTCCAATACTAGGTGGGGATACCTGGGAATCTGATGTTTTCTTAAATCGTGTCGGCAACTTAAAAGATATTTATTTCAGCACCCACTTTACTGCTGAAGAACCTGTAACAGATGTATCTAAAACATTTATTGATGAATATGCGAAAGCATATCCCGATAAAATGGTTAATGCTTTTGCTGCTTTAGGCTTTGACGCTTACAAACTTGCCATCGATGCTATTGAAAGAGCTAACTCTACAGATCCGGAAGCTATTAAAGAAGCTTTAGCTCAAACATCAGGCTTTAAAGGCGCAACTGGTATCATTACCCTCGACGCTAATAGAGATGCAGTTAAAACAGCTATTGTTAAAAGCGTAGAAAACGGTAAATTTGTTTATAAGACTAAAGTAGATCCTCAATAAATTGACAAATATCAATTCTCATACTTATTATTTACCTGCTTTAAAAAGTTTCTTCCCCTCCTGTTTTTTCAGGGGGGGATTATTCTGTTCTTTAGCTTCTTGCAAATTTTACTAGAAAGAGGTGGTTAGATGTCACCGGAAATGTTTATGCAGAATGTAGCCAACGGCATTTCGTTAGGAAGTCTTTATGCACTTATTGCCATCGGCTACACCATGGTGTATGGAATTATCCGGCTTATTAACTTTGCTCATGCCGACTTGTTAATGATTGCCAGCTATATAGCATTTTATGGTATTTTTATGTTTTCCTTGCCTTGGTGGCTTTCCTTTTTAATTGCTGTGGTCTTAACAACACTTTTAGGCGTAAGTATTGAAAAAGTAGCTTACCGTCCTTTACGGAACGCACCGAGGATTTCAGTTTTAATTTCTGCTATTGGTGTTTCTTTCTTACTTGAAAACTTGGGAATTGTTGTTTTAGGTGCTACTCCTAAGCCTTTCCCCAGACCAAAGGATTTAGTTTGGAATATACATATAGGCGGTATTTCTTTCTTGTCCTTAGCCTTTATTATTCCTATTATCACTGTTATTCTTTTAGTTGCTGTAACTTTAATCGTTAATAAAACAAAAGTGGGTATTGCTATGAGAGCCGTTTCGAGAGACTATGAAACAGCCAGCCTCATGGCTGTAGACGTAAATAAAGTTATTGGAACCACTTTTGCTGTTGGATCGGGCTTAGCAGCTATCGGAGGTATTATGTGGAGTCTGCAATATCCCCAAATTGATCCTCTCATGGGCGTTTTCCCTGGCTTAAAATGTTTTATTGCCGCTGTAATGGGTGGAATCGGCAGCATCCCGGGAGCTATGCTAGGTGGATTTATTCTAGGTATGGGCGAAGTAATGCTAGTGGGCTTCCTTCCTGGACTATCAGGTTATCGTGATGCATTTGCTTTTGTGGTTTTAATTTTAATTTTATTATTTAAGCCTGGTGGAATTTTTGGCGAAAACGTAGTAGAGAAGGTGTAACCGATGGATAAATATAAAAGCTCAAAACTCATCATCAATATTGCCATTTTAGGGGTTATTGCCGCATTGCTGTTTTGGGGCCAGGATAATTTAACTAGATTTCAGATTAGGCTTTTGAATTTATCTGCTATTTATGTGATTTTAAGTCTGAGTATGAATTTAGTCATTGGTTTTACAGGAATGTTTTCCTTGGGACATGCTGGTTTTATGTGTATTGGTTCTTACACTGCAGCTATACTTACTATGACTCCTGAAAGTAAACAACTGGTTTACTATATGGAACCAATTGTCCCTTGGCTGGCAAATATCCATTGGCCAATTGTCCCTGCTATTATCATGGCAGGAATCGTAGCTGCTATCTTTGGTTTTTTAGTAGGATTTCCAGCCTTACGCCTTAAAGATGATTATTTAGCTATTGCAACTTTAGGCTTTGCCGAAATCTTAAGGATTATTATTACTAATACTATTACCATCACCAACGGATCTCTTGGTTTAAAAAATATTCCCAGTGTCAAAAGTTTGTGGGTCTACTGGGGCTGTGCACTTCTAACTATTTACATTTTAAAAGCACTTATAAACAGCAGTTGGGGTCAGGCTTTTAAGGCAATTCGAGATAATGAAATTGCTGCTGAAGCTATGGGAATCAGCCTTTTTAAACATAAAATAATGTCCTTTACTATTGGTGCTTTTTTCGCTGGCATAGCCGGAGCTTTGATGGCCTTTCTAATTACCTCTATTGACCCTACTATGTACCGCTTTTTATTTACTTATCAAATTCTGTTAATAGTGGTCTTAGGCGGCATGGGCAGCTTAACAGGTTCTGTTATTGCAGGTATTTTCATTACTATTGCTACAGAATGGCTAAGAATTGTAGAACGTGACATGTTTATATTTGGGCTGCATATAGCTGGTATTCCAGGAATGAGAATGGTTATTTTTGCACTGTTACTCTTAGGGGTTATCCTTTTCTATCGCCAAGGTTTAATGGGCACTAAAGAATTTAGCATCGATTGGATTTTGCACAAACTAAGAATTAAAAAAAGTACTGCAGGGGGTGCCTAAAAAATGGCTGAGCAATTACTTTCAACCAAGGCTATTACCATGAGCTTTGGAGGTATTACAGCGGTTTCCAAGCTCTCCCTGGAAATTGGCCAAAAGGAAATTGTTGGATTAATTGGTCCTAACGGAGCAGGTAAAACAACTTGTTTCAACATGATAACAGGGGTATATAAGCCTACAGATGGACAGATCATTTTTAAGGGACAAGACATTACGGGCAAACGCCCTGACCAGATTACTCAATTAGGTATTGCCCGGACCTTCCAAAACATTCGCTTGTTTAGTTCCATGTCAGTGCTGGAAAATGTACTGCTCTCTAAACATTTTAGATTAAAGTCTACTCCTTGGGAGGCTGTCTTTAGTTTACCGCGCTATACTAGAGAACATAAAAAACATTTAACAGAATGCCTAGAACTTTTAGCAAGTGTTCAGTTAGCTGACGTGGCCAATGAACCTGCTACATCATTGCCTTACGGTAAACAAAGGAGATTGGAAATTGCCCGGGCCCTAGCTACGGAGCCAAGCCTATTGCTTCTGGATGAGCCTGCTGCCGGCATGAATCCCCAGGAATCCCTTGAGCTCATGGACTTCATTGGACAAGTTCGCGATCAATTTAAAATAAGTATTCTTATGATCGAACACCATATGGAAGTTGTTATGGGTATTTGCGAAAAAATTACTGTGCTAGACTATGGAGTGCCAATTGCCCAGGGAACACCGGAAGAGATCCAAAATAACCAAAAAGTTATTGAAGCTTATCTTGGGGCGGTGGATGAAAATGCTTAAAATCGAAAATTTACAAGTTTATTATGGTGGTATTCATGCTTTAAAAGGTATTAACATAGAAGTCCCGGAAAATAAAATTATTACCCTTGTTGGGGCCAACGGAGCAGGTAAAAGCACTACTTTACGTACTATCTGTAATTTAGTTCCTAGTACAGAAGGCAGAATTCTTTATAACGATCAAGATATTACCAAAATGAAAACAATTGATATTGTTAAAAAAGGGATTACTCTTGTTCCTGAGGGGCGGAGAATTTTTGCTAATCTAACAGTCTACGAAAATCTGCTCATGGGTGCTTATGCTAGGAAAGATAAAGAAAGTATCAAACAAGAAATTGAAAAAGTATATGAAATTTTTCCTCGCTTAAAAGAAAGAACCTGGCAAGCTGCCGGTACTCTCTCTGGGGGGGAACAGCAAATGCTAGCTATTGGCCGTGCTCTAATGTCCCGTCCAAAGCTCATTATGATGGACGAGCCATCCCTAGGTTTAGCTCCTCTCTTAGTTAAAGAAGTGTTTAATGTTATTAGGAACATTTATAACCAAGGGATGACTATCCTCCTCATTGAGCAAAACGCTACTGCTGCTTTGAAAATTGCTGACTATGGCTATGTTCTAGAGAGCGGTAAAATTGTTCTAGAAGGGCCAGGTCCGGAATTAGCAGAAAATGACGATGTTAAAAAAGCTTATCTTGGCAAGGCTTAAAAGATTCCAAAAGCTGAAAAGTGTTTAAAGGTAGCTGGGTGCTAACCCAACTGCCTTTTATAGTCGATAAGCCTGGACATAGTCCTCGAAGTCCCACTGCAAGAAAAATTTTTGAGCTGCAGCATAGCCGCTCTTAAAAAGTAAATTGCACTTATCTTTTGAGATGTCAAATTCAGTTGTTTTAACGCCAACAGAAGGAACCTGAATTGTTCTGACTTTATCTTTGCTTTTTATGTAACGAGTTTCATTTTTGTCTAATAAAGTTTCCATTAAATCCATGGTATAAGCAATAATATTTGTTTTGCCGCTGCCTGTTTTTGATTCATACTCATCCATAAATCGGAACCCAAAAGTAGGCCATCTAGGGGCTCCTTCTACATCGAAAATCCAAACCGGAAAATTACTTAGAACTCCTCCATCAACAATATAGCTAGTTTGGTTTTTATATTTTAATTTATATGGAATAAAGAAAAAAGGTATGCCAATACTCATCCGCACTGCTTTAGCAATTTCAAATTCCATTGGGTCTAGCCCATATTTTTTTAAGTCATCGGGAAATATAATCATATCACCTTTGGTTATATCTGTAGCAATAATTTTAAGGCGGCATTGACCATCTTTGCTAACATCTTTAAATTTAATTTTCCCTTTGGCCTGCAAAATTTCCGTAATCCACTTTTCAAATTCCTTTCCCCTGTATAAACCTTTTTCAATTAAAAAATCTAAACCTTTACCCAAGACAGGAATATAATGTTTCCAATTTTTATCAAGTAAGTTTTCATAATTAAGATTATAAATTATCTTTTTCATTTCCTGGCCCGTATAACCAACAGCCAGCATTGCTGCAATAATTGCTCCAGCCGATGTGCCGGCAATATTTTGCCATTGGTAGCCATTATCCTCAAAACAACATAAAGCCCCTACTAAGCCAATCCCTTTTACCCCGCCACCTTCGAAAACCGCATCAGCTTTAATCAACAAACATCCCCCCTGTTTATAGAATATGGGGAGCACAAACTATTCCTGTCAGGTAGTTTGTGGAAGATTGCAATTAACTACATATCTATTTATAATTGCTTTATGAAAGTGCTTAAATGGCAGTGCCTCCAACCGAATAATATTATAATCCGGATAGTTGGGTTTCAAAGGTTAGGTGCAAATAATCATTATTTCAATGAAAGGTAAGTACTATGTCCACACCAGTTAAAAAGCAGAGAATTTGGGAAATAGATTTTTTCCGAGGGGTAGCTATAGTTTTAATGGTTATCTTTCATCTGATTTATGATTTAAAAGAATTTTATCACTACCCTCTTAATTATGAGGAAGGTTTCTTTTACTATATAGGTAAAGCGGCAGCTTCCTTATTTATTTTCCTCTGCGGAGTCAGCTCTTCCTTAAGCCATAACAATTTCCACCGAGGACTTAAACTGTTGCTCTTAGGTTTTTTAATTACCATTGTCACAGCTATCTTTGTGCCTGGCTCCAATATAATTTTTGGTATCTTGCACTTTTTAGGGCTCTCTGTACTTCTTTATCCTTTTTTCTACCCATTGCCTCCTGCTGTTATTGTGCTTATTGGTTTTTTTTGCATAGGAATCGGTACTTATTTGCCCAAAGTTGTAACTACTCATAATTTTTTTGCTCCCTTAGGACTAACTAGTGCCCGCTTTTATTCTGCCGACTATTATCCCCTTTTCCCTTGGCTAGGTTTATTTTTATTTGGTGCCGCCTGGGGAAAAATGAAATACTCTCAGGGCAAATCTTTATTTCGATTTCAGTTAAAATCTGACTTCTTTCAAATATTGGGCAGACACTCTTTGCTAATCTATGTACTGCATCAACCACTCCTTCTAGCGGTTTTATATCTACTTAATAAAATGAAAATAAGCTTATAACAAAAGATTTACTCTTTTCATCATAAGCTTCCTGTTATTTTGGTTTATATATATTTTAGCCGAGAGCTAATCACATAGCCGATTTATAAATTTCAATAATCTCCTCTAAAGTTGCTTTACGAGGATTTGTTAACCTGGTGGCATCCTTCATGGCATTTTCAGCCATAGTCTGTAAATCTTCTTCTTTTACACCTAATTGGCTCAAACCTGCCGGAATGCCAATATCATCGGCCAGCTGGCTAATGGATTCTAGAGCAAGTTCTGCTCCATCCCGTTCGGAATAGCCTGCAACTTGTTCTCCTAATGCTTCTGCAATTTCCACAAACTTTTTCGGGTTGGCGATTAAGTTAAACCTTTCGACATGGGGAAGTAAAATAGCATTACAAACTCCATGGGGCAAATTATAGAAACCACCTAGCTGGTGAGCCATGGCATGGACATAGCCTAAACTTGCATTGTTAAAGGCCATCCCTGCCAGATACTGAGCGTAAGCCATTGCTTCTCTAGCATCATAGTCATCACCATTAGCCACTGCCGTTCTAAGATTTTTAGAGATTAATTTAATAGCCATAATAGCTGCTGAATCAGTTAAAGGATTAGCCGCTGTAGAAACGTAAGCTTCCACAGCATGGGTTAAAGCATCCATCCCTGTGGCCGCCGTTAATTCGGGAGGCTTTTTCATCATTAATAGAGGATCATTAATTGCTACTATTGGGGTACACCGCCAATCAATAATTGCCATTTTAACTTTCCTTGCTGTATCTGTAATAATGGCAAACCTAGTCATTTCAGCAGCTGTTCCAGCTGTAGTATTAACAGCAATCATAGGAGCCATAGGCTTAGTTAACTGATCAAGGCCTTCGTAGTCATGGATTTTTCCGCCGTTTGAAGCAACTATGCCTATCCCTTTGGCGCAGTCATGACTGCTGCCTCCACCAACGGAAACAATACAGTCGCATTCATTTTTCTTAAATAATTCCAAGCCTTGTTCTACATTATGGTCAGTTGGATTAGGCTCAACACCATCGAAGAACACTGCTTTCCTGCCAGATTCTTCTATGTTTTTTAGCACATCATCCGCCATCCCAATTCTATGAATAAATTCATCTGTGACAATTAGGGCCTTTTGCACTCCTAAAGTTTGCATTTGGGCACCAACTTGTTTAGCACTACCTGGCCCTGTCAAACTAATGGGAGGCATAAAAAAGCTTATAACTTGTTCAGCTAATGGCATTTCTATCTCTCCTTTTTTCTAGATTTCCATGGTTATTGTTTATCAATAGCGCCTTATTATGTATTGGATTTTATGATATATTTAATATAAAAATAGCTTAAGAAAGGCGATAGAAATGCGTATACCTGTTTTTTCTGCAAATAAAAGTATGCTAACTATGAGAAAAGAAACAAGTACTGCTATTAAAAGCGGTGAGTTTTCCCAGCAGTTTCAGTTTAGCCAGCAGCAAGAAAGACAAAAATATTTGCAGCAACTATTTAATAAAATTAAACAAAAAGGTAAGCAAATTGTTAATTCTAACAACATTCACGATATTAACCAATATAAAAAGCTGATTAAAGAATATTTAAGCTTTATTCTTAGATCAGCTTACTCTGTGGATCCCGGAATTATGAGCAGCCAGGGCAGGTATTTATCTGTAGTTAAAGTAGTTGACGAAGAACTAGCTGAGCTAGGAAAACTAATGTTGGAAAAAGAAAAGGATACTTTAGCACTTGTGCAGAAAATTAGTAAAATCGAAGGATTATTATTAGATATTTACCAATAACTTTCCTGCCTGCTTGCAAATAAAGCAGGCCGCTTATTTTTCAATGCCCAAGGCTCCTTTAGCCAAAGAATCAGCCTCTTCGTTATATACATTTCCCGTGTGGGCCTTGACCTTTCGAAATTCAATTTTAATTTGGGCTGCCGCTTGGTCATAATAAGTCCTATACTCTTGGGTACCAACTTTTTTAGTTTGCCACTCCCTGGTACACCATTTTTCGATGCCTGCGTAATCGTGATAAATCACTAGCTTCTTGGCATTACTGCTCAAAGCGTACTTCATTGCTAACTTGGCACCTAAAATTTCCCCGGCAACATTCCTCATTACGGCAGCTTTTGGGTCTGACCCCTTATCCTTGATTGTTTCCTTTTGCCCTTGATAGAGAATTACCACACCTGCTCCATACTCTTTGCTTTCTGCCTTATAGCTTCCGTCTACATAGGCAATCATTGTATCCGGTTCTTGTTCCTCAAGATTACTACTATTGTCATTATGTCCATTTAAATAGTTAAGAGCTGCTTCCTGGGTAGGAAAACTTTTAAATTCTGCTCCCGGGAATCCTTTAACTTGTTGCTCACATTGAGTCCAGGTGGAAAATAAACCTGTTTTCCGACCTTTGCGCACAGCATAAAATTTTTTACCTTGTCCAGCCATGAGCTAATCCTGCCTTATCTATTTTTTATCATTTATTTAGTAAATTCGCTAGAATCTTGCCTAATTCCTCTAGCTGATATGGCTTCGCTACAAAATTAACCCCTTCATGGTCTTTAAACTGTTCTTTCGTATCACCAAAGGAATACCCGCTGGCCAAAATTACCCTGGCAGCAGGATCTATGGCTAAGATTTTTTCCAGTGCTTTTTTACCTCCCATTTTGCCTGGAACAGTCAAGTCTATAATCGCTGCCCGAAAAGGCTTCCCTTCCTCCTTAGCTTTTTCATAAAGCTCAACTGCTTCTCCTCCGTCACTAGCTAAGGCCACTTGATAGCCTAGGCGAGTAAGCATCTTTTCACCTATTTCTCTAATTCTCGCATCGTCGTCCATTAGAAGAATTTTACCCCGGCCCATAATGAGCTTACTTTGCTCCCGTTGTTCTACGTGTTTTTTATTCGTAGCAGGCAGGTAAATTAAGAATTTTGTTCCTTTACCTACCTGGGATTCAGCCGTTATATACCCGCCATGTTTTTTAATAATGGAATAAGTTGTCGCTAAACCTATGCCATTACCCGACTGCTTAGTTGTAAAAAATGGGTCAAAAATCTTGGTTAAATTTTCCTCCGGGATGCCGCAGCCTTCATCTTCAACTGTTACATAAATATACTTGCCAGGCTCTATAGGTAAGATACTCTTTTCTTCCGTAGTCCTATTTTCGGCTTTTACCCTAATGGTTCCCCCTTCTGGCATAGCTTGAATGGCATTAATAATTAAGTTATTAAAGACTTGATTAATTTGCCCTTCGTCAGCTTCCGTAAGCCATAAATCGGGTGCAATACTGTATTGACACTTAATGTTAGAACCGCTGAGGGAAAATTTGGTTGTTTCTTTTAATAATTTATCAAGGCACAATACCTTTTTATTAGGAGAAACTCCTTTAGTAATAGTCAACAAATGCTGAACTAAATCTTTCGCTTGTAATGCTGCTTTTTCAATTTCTTTCAGCTTTTTGCCCATTTTCTCTAGATTATTTCCGTACATTTTAGCTAAGGATATATTTCCCAAAATAATCATTAAAATATTATTAAAGTCGTGGGCTACTCCTCTAGCCATTAATTCTAAAGATTCCAGTTTATTAATCTTAAACAGTTCTGCGTCCATCTTTTCCCGTTCTGCCATCATAGTCTGCATGCTGTCCAACATCTTATTTAAAGCAGTACCCATAGCACCAATTTCATCTGTAGATTTAAATGTTACTCTCCTGCTTAGGTTTCCTTTGCCCACATCTAAAAGTACATCTACAGTCTCATCTACAGGCTGCATCACAATATTCACAAAAAAGTGTACCAATATAAGCACATTAAACAGAGCAAAAATAATGATTAAAATAATTTTGCTAATCAAATTGTACAGTGGAGCTAGTGCTTCATCTATAGGTACATTAACTAAAAGACTCCAAGGAGTACTAGCCCCTTCCACAACAACAGGGTTGTAAAAAGTCCAGATAGTCTTGTTGGAATAGGATTCAAAAAATTTAAGCAAACCTGCTTTTCCTGATTTAACCTCCTTGGTCAATTTATGGTAAGCCTCATTGGTTTCAGAAGTTGTCTCCTTTTTGACTATTTCAAGTTTCTCAATGTCAGCTGCTGTCACAGGTTTGACAAAAGTTTTTTTGCCGGCAAAAACATCTTTAATCTTTCCAACATCAAGGTTTTCTAAACCGGCATATCCTAACAATGCTTTGTTGGGATGAGATACGTATATTCCTTTATTGCTAACTAAATAAGCGTTTCCAGATTGGTTTATTTTGATTTTGGAAACTAAAGTATCTAAACTATCCAAGCTCATATCGCAACCGGCAATGCCCAGAAAATTGCCCTGAGCATCCTTAATTGGAACTACAAAAGAAGCCCTTAAAATACCTTGGTAAAAATATGGTTCTATAATTTGCATCTGTCCTGTTTTCTTCGGCAGATTATAGTAATCTCCTGAGCCTGGCTTTAAGTAACCTACCAAAGGTTCTAACCCCATTTTTTTATTAATTCTATTTATGTAGGGAACAAATCTGCCGGATGCATCATGGCCAGGCTTATTTCTATATTGAGCATCTAACCCATCAAAAGCATTTGATTCAAAACCAACATAAACAGCTACAATATTAGGGTTAGCAGCTAAATACTTTTGTAAAATGTGGATAACATCACTTCTATTTAAGCTGTGAGAGCCCTGAAGGTCGCTTTCTATTAATTTTGCTAGATTATTGCTTATAGACATGGACTTATTTAAAGATGCTTTGACTTCTGTAGCAAAGTTCCGGGATAAATTTGCTGCCTCCTTCTGGGTGGAAAGGATTAATTCTTTCTTTACTTCCTGATAAATAAAATAAGCGGTAATTAAAAAAGCCAAAGCAATAATGGGAATAGTTATAGCTAGCACCTTTACTGCTGAGTTATATTGGATTTTTTGCTGAGAGCTTCGTAGCATCATATTTTATGAGGGCATAAACTGCCCTCCCCCTCCTTTAAATAAGCAAACTAATGTCTTTAAATTCGCTCGAAAGGTGTTAATACCCCAGTTTGAATTAATTATACCACGATTCGACAAATTGTTATATTTTTTAAACCGAGTAGGAGCTGAATAATTATTTTTATTCAGCGTCTCTCACACACCGTACGTATTGTTCGGTATACGGCGGTTCAATAGAATTAATGCACTAATGAATATCTTTCACTTATTGGCTGTAAACCTATTTTTCTCAGGTATTCATTAGTGAGTGTTCTTGCAAGGATTGGGCTATTGGCTATTCGCCGGCAGCTTTTTTTTATGGTGCGCCCAGCATGGGCGCACCATAAAAAAAGGCAAGGTTTCAAGGCCTTGCCAATGCTCTACATTTTATAGATGATTTTTATTAAACCCCTAATTTATACTTTTCAATTAAGGGCTTTGCCACTAAGCCTAAGAGGAACAAAGAAATAATTAGTTCCGGAACTAAGTAAGAAGCATTATAGACGATGGAATAAACCCATGGATTCATGCCTTTAGGCGCATAAGATGCCCAAATAACTACTCCGGAAATAAGATGGGCTATAAATCTGCCTGCTACACCTATAACTGTGCCTACTAAGATGCCAGGCCGCGTAGCTTTCATAACACCAGCTAAGCCAAGGGCTCCAAAGGCAGCTATGTAATCTAAAAAAATAGATAATGGACTGAAAGAATATTTAGCACCTAAAATAAATTGCAGTGCCCCATAAACGGCACCTACTACTATGCCTCTTTGCCAACCCCAGCGTACAGCAAAGAAAAGAATTGGGATCATACTTCCTGCTGTTACGGAACCACCGTAAGCAGATTCGTAAATTTTGACGTAACTCAGAATTTGCGCCAGAGCAATCAATACACCTGCCTCTACTATCATTTTAGTCGAAAAATTCCTCATTGCCAATCCCTCCCAAAAAATAAACTGCACCGAAGGTACAGTTATGATAAATTTAATCCCTCCGCTAGCATTACCTAGATCAGGTTCCTGGGTCGGGAAATTAGGCGCTTTCCCCTCTCAGCCGAAACTATTCAGCTCCCCAAACTATTTAATTGTAACGGAATGATTAGTATAGATAATACCACTTTAATCTTGTTTTGACAATCTTTTATAGCTCAGTTTTGCGCTGATAAACTTGAGTTGCTGCAATAAAAAATACTAGTGCTGTAAGAAAATATACCAGAGCAATCTCTCCCAGCGGCAGAAGGAGATTATTTTGTACAGGCAAATTGGCAAGATCTAGGTGCATATTAGGTGAATTACCCATGAAACTAAAAATATAATTAATTACTTTGCCAGCTAGATTCCAAAAGATAATAAAAGAAGCAAAAGTAACCACTCCAGAATACTTTTTAATTACTTTACCCAGGATACTGCTAAAAAAGCTAAGGCAAATTAAAAATGTTAAAACAGCAACGGTTAGTAAAAAGAGCAGTAGTGAAAGTTTAAGATATACATTGAAATCCGTTCCAAAAATGCCCCATATTTGAGCCCATGATGTATCAGTTTCGGCCATGCCAAAAAGGAGTGTAATAAAACATGTTACCCCAGTAATAAGAATCCCAATTATAAATTGAGTCAACAAGGCTAAAAGTTTTACACCAAACACCATATTTCCTGATACGGGCAGGGATAGGACCAAATAAATTGCATTAGTGGACCATTCCTTAAATAGCATTTTAAAGGAATCTAGTACCGGTAAAAAATAAGCCAAACCACATAAGATTACCAGGGGCAAGATCACTACAGGGCCAATACCCCAAATAGTTAGTCCTAGCATAATCATTATGGCTAAAACTGCTACCAAAATTATTTCTGGCAACAACTCATGAAGGTCTTTTTTATACAGGGCAAAAGCCATTTTAAATTTATTGTTCCGCATGTTTAAAGGCCTCCTTCATAATTTCCACTAAAGACATTTGTTTCGATTGCCTTAATTCTTCCGCTTCTCCCCATAACTTAATTTCTCCGCCCTCAATAAAAAGTACATTATCAACTAAATTTTCGATTTCATCTATTTCATGAGTTGAAATAATAATAGTATGTTCCCCTTGTTGGTAATCCCGAATTAAAGCATTAATAATATCTTCACGGGTCATTAAATCGATACCGGAAAAAGGCTCATCCATAAGCAAATAGTCAGCTTTCCTAGAGAGGGTTAACAGCAACTTGCACTTGGCCAGCTGCCCTTTGGAAATTTTACTTAGCTTCATATTTTCATCTAAGTTTAGAAACTGCAACTGGTCTTGATAACACTTTTCATCCCAATCAAGGTAAAAAGCTTGCATGAATTCCACAGCTTGTTTAAGAGTCCACCAGGAATACAAATGATTAATTTCCGGCAAAAAAGCAATTTTCTCTTTGCACCGGTTTGGTTTCTGTCCTGCCACCAACACTTCCCCCTGACTAGGACTGCTTAAACCAGCAATTAATTTCAGCATTGTGGATTTTCCCGCTCCGTTGGGCCCAAACAATCCAATAATTTTACCTTCCGGAAAATCCAAAGTTATGTTCTTTAAAGCATGTATTTTCCCAAAGCTTTTACTAACATTTTTGAATTGAATCATCTTCAGGATCCTCCCCCTGTGCTTCTAATTTCCTTTGCACTATCCCTAATATTTCATCTTGCTCATACCCAAGGGATTTCATTTCTTTGACAAAATATGCTAACAAGCTCTCCTCCATTTCCCTCTTTAACCTTTTTTGAGTCTCCTCAGATACTCTAATAAAAGTTCCTTGGCCCCGTACAGTTTCAACCATTTGCAGCGCTTCCATTTCCCGATAAGCTCTTTGCACCGTATTAGGGTTGACCCGGGCTTGTTCCGCATATTCTCTTTGAGATAAGATCTTATCTCCCGGGCCCAGCTCCCCCCGTACAATCTGCTTCTTATAATAGTCAATTATTTGCTTATATATAGGTTGAGAACTGTCAAAATCCATCAATATCACCTCTTCCTTGGTACACTGTAGCACTAGTGCACTAAGAATATACTTCATTCCAAGTTATTTGTCAACTACATTAATCTTTTCTTTTGCATATAAAAACACCTGCAAAACTTATTCATTCCCACAGGTGTTTAGCCTACTGTTTAATTACTTTAAGTGGGTTATTTTAGCAATAACATCAACTTCTTCACGGATATCTTGGGCTACTTGAGCCAGCTCTTGGCTGATAGTGGAAATTTCCTCCATAGCATTAGTTTGGTTTACGCTGATATTAGCCGTATTCTGGGCCTCTGCTACATTTTCTTCCAGGAGCTGTGATAAATGATCAACACTGACACTGATGTTATCAATCCATTCAATAACTCTATTGATTGCTTTTTCACTGTCCCTTAACTTTGCATTTGTTTCGTTAGCCTGAGAGGCCACATTATTTACTAATTTAACAATATCGCCTAGACTAGAATTTATTTCTTTCGAGAAAGCCGCACTGCTTTCTGCCAGCTTACGTACTTCCTCGGCAACAACGGCAAAACCTCTACCATGTTCTCCAGCCCTAGCAGCTTCAATGGCAGCATTTAGAGCCAACAGATTAGTTTGATCGGCGATTCCTGTAATTGAATTTACAATATTGCCAATTTCTCCAGCCTTTTTAGATAGCTCACTCATTCCATCTACTGTAGATTTGACAGCATCATTTAGTGTAGTAACGGATTCTTTAATTTTATCTGAATCCTGGGCTACAGCGCTTGATTCTTGATTTAATTTAACAATTTCTTCTTGGCAAATATTCAAATTGCTAACTTGTCTTTCTGCTGTATTACTTAAATTACTGCTCATAGCCAATGTTTCCTGACTAGACGCAGCAAATTCCTGGCTTGCAGAGCTGATATGATCTGATTGAGCACTAAGTCGGTTCATCATGGCTTTTTCTTCGGAAATATCGCGAACTGTTTCAATTGCGCCAAGGACTTTTCCATCCTCACTGAAATAGGGTGTATAGGATGTCAAAGTCTCAAATTTTTTGCCGGCCCTGTTTTTTCTTTCTAAGTATATATCCCAAACAGGTTCTTTACTTTCTTGCAGATGCTTTTGGACAATACAGTTTTTACCGCATTTTGTTGAACTAAAAATTCCATAGCATTTCTTTTTTAAAGCCTCTTCTTTAGGACAGCCTGTCAATTTTTCCATAGCAGGAGAGATTTCAATAATGTTAAAATCCATATCCCGGATAAAATAGGGGTAAGGCATGGCTAATCTTAAACCTTCAGCCCGTAATTGGTCGTCTGTTTTTTTTATTTTCTCAATATTGCAAACAGTCTGCTTCTTTTTAAACCACACGTAGGAAGACCCCCGTTCCTCTATAAGAATACTATTAATTTAATCTTAAGATAAAAAAACTAAAGTTACAAGGAAAATATCTACAGTTCTTAGCGTTATTAACATTGTTTTGGCACTGCTTTATAAGTTACCTAAATTTTGAAACTTTATAAAAAAACAGATAAAAATATGTACAAAGAAAAACTAGTTCATCGTCAAAGCACCCGCAATTTGCCTTACGGGAGTTTAAACTAACCTGGCGTTTAACTCTCCTTAAAGGGGAGAGGAACTGCGCCAAGTTAGTCAGTTAAATAGCTATAAATCTGTAGTTACATTTTGGGGTTGAGACTTGAAAAACCTCTTTTTTAAGTTAATAAATTTCTTTTTCAGCTTAATCCCTATATCATCAAACAATGTATAAACTACAGGAATTAAAACTAAGGTAATTAAGGTAGAAAGAGTCAAACCGAAGGCAATGACCACAGCCATAGGAGCCTGGGCTTCGGCACCTTCACCGGTTCCAAAAGCCATAGGGAGAATTGCTAGTACTGTAGTCAAAGCCGTCATTAGAATTGGTCTCAGCCGCACAGGACCAGCTTGCAGTACTGCTTGGTCTCTCTCTGTACCTTGTTTACGCAGAGTGTTGATATAATCTACTAAAACAATTCCGTTATTCATCACAATACCTACCAGCATAATAGCTCCGATAAAGGCCGGAACACTTAAGGGGTGCCCTGTCAGACCTAGTCCGAAAATTACCCCAATAAATGTTGGCGGCAGGGAAAACATAATTACAAAGGGCTGGAACAGAGACTCGAATTGAGCCGCCATAACCATAAAGATTAACACTACTGATAAAAGCAAGGCAGACGCTAGGCTGGCAAAGGATTCAGCCATATCTTTTGCCTCCCCGCCAAATTCAATGGAATACCCTTCGGGCAAAGGAAATTTATTTAACTTAGCTTGGATCTCTTTATTAATACTGCCTAAATCTCTCCCGGAGATATCCGCTGTAATATTTACTTCCCTATTTTGATTGGCCCTATTAATTTCCACCGGCGCTTCTCCAGTTTGAATCTCAGCAACAACTGAGAGAGGTACTCTAGCGCCAGTTGCTGAGACTATGGTTAAATCTTTAATGGTATCTTCAGTATTATTGGTGTTACCTAAAGTTTGCAAACGGATATCTACCTCATCATCTCCCGTCCGCATGCGGCTAACAATTTGACCATCATAAGCAATACGCACTGCGGAAAGGACCTGGGAAGCCGATAAGCCGTAACGAGCTGCTTCTTCTCGATTGACGACAATTTGTACTTCTGAACTAGATTCTTTTAAGGAGTTCTCTACATTCCTGGTTCCGGGAACTTTTTTGACGTTCTCTACCATTATGTCTCCTAATTCCTTAAGTACATCTAGATCATCGCCCCGAATGGAAATATCAATGGGGCTGCCGCCGCCCATAGATGTCTCAGCAGCTGAAATAGTAATATTTCCCCCAGGAATATTAGCTACAACTTTATGCATCATTTCCACTGCTTCATCTGTAGTGATGGTGCGTTGATCTTGGGGAACCAGCTTGATTTGCAAATCAGCCTTATTTCCAGAGGTACTGCCTAAAAAGGACAACTGCCCTGAACCTACAGTGGAAGAAATTAAATCAATATTGTCTTTCAATTTTTCTTGGGCAACTGCTTCTAAATCAGCTGCCACTTTTCCTGTTTCCTCCAGCTTAGTACCTGCAGGCATTTCTACACTAATATTCATTTGCCCCTGGTCCATAGAAGGAATAAATTCTGTCCCAATTAAAGGAGTAGCCGCAATGCTTAGGACTAAGAGTACTACGGTCAAGCCAATAACTGTCACCCGATGTTTTAAAGCCCACCCTAAAATATGTCCATAAATTATAGTTAGTTTGTGAATGGCTTTGCCAAACAGAGTTAAAGGATTCAAAGTTCTACCTTGAGGCAAATCCTCCCCTATCAGGCGAACATTTTTCAATAATCGGGATGACAGCATAGGTACTAAAGTTAAGGAAGCAAATAAAGCTGCTAGATGGGAAAAACTTACTGTTAATGCCATAGGCTTAAACAGAATACCCGCTAAACCCTCAACGAAAACGATTGGTAAAAAGACCACCACCTGAGCTCCCGCTGAAGCTACTACAGCATTTCCTACTTCAGCTGTTCCCAGCTTGGTTGCTTCAATTAAACCATAGCCGTTTTGCCTATACCGGTAGATACTTTCCAGAACAACAACAGAAAAGTCAATTAAAGAACCTAACCCTAGTGCTAAACCTCCCAGGGACAGTAGGTTAATAGTTTGATTGCCGAAATACATTAGAGTAAAGGTAGCAATAATTGAGACAGGAATAACTAAGCCAACAATAATGGTGCTGCGCATATTCCGCAAAAAGAGGAATAAAACAATTACACCAATTAAACCGCCTAGGACACCGTGTTCAACTACAGTATTAACTGAATCCTGAATGTATTTAGACGTATCTACAATAGTTTCAATTTTTGTTCCCGACGGCAACGTTTTATTCAGCTGCTCTACTTCTTTTTTCAAGCCATGGGCTACTTCAATGGTATTGGAGCCGGTAGCTTTCATTACACTTAAGCCTATAGTTCTTTTGCCATTGACATAGCTATAACTTGTGTCTTCTTTATAATCATCTTTAATTTGAGCAATATCTCGTAAGGCAACTACTTCCCGACTGCCTGGCAGGCTAATTTGAATATTTTCCAACTGAGCTACAGTAGCGTATTCCCCATTTACCCGGATAGTTGTTTCCTGGGATCCTTTATTCACACTACCTGCCGTACCTGTAACATTGTCACTGGAAATTGCCTGCATAATTTGGACGGTGCTTAAGCCATAGGCTTCTAATTTCGCTTTATCAAGCTCTATTTTAATTTCCCTTTCCTTTCCGCCGGTGACGGAAACCGAGGCAACTCCATCAATTCTTTCAAGGGCTGGCTTAATTGTATCTTCAGCAATCTTTTTCAGCTTGACAACATTGTCAGTTCCAGTAATAGAATAAGTTAAAATGGGTGTTTGGTTAATATCGATCTTAATAACCTGAGGTGAATCTGCATCATCGGGCAGATAATTTCTGATCATTTCAAGTTTTTCTCTGAGGCCTACATTAGCATTGTCTATATCCGTACCCCAGTTAAATTGCACAATGACTAAGGAATTTCCTGTGCTTGAAATAGATTGAATCTCTTTAACATTGCCTGCTGTAGCTACAATTGCTTCTAAAGGCTTAGTAATCATTTTTTCCACTTCCGCCGGAGAAGCCCCTGAATAAGAAGTAGAGATTACGGAAACAGGTATTTCCATATCAGGGTACAAATCAATAGGTAAGCGGGGAAGTGAAAATAAGCCTATGATTAGCACAGCAATAATTAACATGGAAATAGCTACAGGGCGGTCAACAGAAAAATCTGCAATTTTCACTTAGCTATTCCCTCCATTTTGTTTTACAACTTTAACCTTTTGTCCGTCTGCCACTAATCGATTTCCTTTGACAATGACAGTTTGTCCTTTTTTAAGCCCCTGTTTAATTTCTGTTAGCTTCCCTGAAGACATGCCAACTTTAACGGAAATTTCTTTGGCTTTTCCCTTTTCCAGCAGAAAGACATAATTCATTCCATCACGTTCTAAAAGTGCATCAGTTGGTAAAACTAAAGCACCTTTAATAACTCCCGTCTGTAATGTTAAACGTGCTATCATCCCCGGCTTAAGCTTTCCATCTTGATTAGGAAGTTTTATTTCTACAGCAAAAGCGTGAGTAGATTCATCCGCCTGGGGTGCAACGGAAATAATAGTGCCTGTAATTTTTTTGTTTAGAGACTCAACTGTTACAGGTACTTTCGTTCCTACTTTCATGGCGCTAATTACATTTTCCGAAACATTTACTTGAACTTTTGTTTCAGCAATTTGCACAATTTTAATAGGCGCAGCCTGAGAACTAGTAATTTCTCCGACTTCCGCATCAACAGCTGCCACTACCCCACTGCCAGGAGCAGTAACGATGGCATTTTGATAACTATCTTGGGCAGAATTAACTGCGGCCTGGGACTGGGCAACTTGGGCCTCTGCCATTTTTAAACTAGCCTGAGCATTCAACAGTTGGCTTTCTGCCTGATCGTATTCAGCTTTAGATAAAGCCTGATTTTCATATAATTCCTTGGAACGACTGTAGTTCAGCTTAGCATCTATCACGCCCCTTTGGGCTTTGAGTAAATTGGCTTGGTTTACAGCCACAGCTGCCTCTGCTTGCTTAACAGCATTTTGGGCATCAGTAGCTTCTAGTTCAAATAAAACTTGTCCTGCATGAACCTTGTCCCCAACTTTTACGTACAGTGCCTTTATTTTTCCCCCTACTTTAGGCGCAACGGAAACTTCAGTTAGTGCCTTAATTTCTCCTGAAGTTTCTAAAGTTTGGACCAAATCCTTATTTGCAGCTGAAACTGTTTCCACAGGCAGCAAACTTTCCTCAATTGTTTCCTGTTTCTTGCCACAGCCTGTTAAAGTGCCCATGATTAATAAAAAGACACATATTAAGGTAGTAACCTTTTTCAAAAAAGCTCCCCTCCAACAAGTTATTTTTGTTTATTAAGTACACCATGCAAAAAAATATCCAGTGCTGTTTGACAAGTTTTTGCTAACACCTCTTTATCCTTAAATATTAGCCAGTGTCTGCCAATACCATCTAAGATACTGCTTAAAACATAAGCAGTCAATTTAGGATCTAGGGCTCTTAATTCTCCCCGGGCAAAGGCAGCTTCAAATTCAGCTGCCTGCATTGCTAAGGCTTGAGAATAATACTTGGTCATTTTGTCTATGGCTTCCTGGCTATTAGCCTGCAAAAGGAATTCCACAAACAACATAAAAATGGAAGCGTCTATTCGCTTCATAAAGTGTTCACAGTACTGCGTAACCTTTTGAACAGTGGAGACATTCTCCTCTGTAATCTTTTTAAATTCTGCCATCCAATCAGCAAACCACCGCTCTACTAAATACCAGAAAATATCTTCTTTGCTGGCGAAGTACCAGTAAATTCCTCCTTTACTTACTCCCGAAACTCTAACTATCTCATCAACAGTTGTTTTACTATATCCAGATGCTAAAAAACAGGATAAAGCTACATCTGCAATTAAATCCTTTTTCGTTCCTTTAGACATTTAACCCTCCCTTTACAGACCAATCGGTCTGTGTTCATTATATTTTTTGCCTAGAATAATGTCAATATTTTCTTAGGACACTAGCAGGGCCAAATCCTGTCTAAAATTAGTTTACGCTCTAAGTTAAGTAAGGTATAATTTTTACCAACTATTTTATTAATTGTTTAATAATATGCAGAATGGGTAAGCTTACAATCAGAAAGGGAGTGAAAAAATGCAGCTGCCACCTTTATACTTAGAGCGGATGGCCAGGGAACTGGGCAATGCTTTTCCACAATTTTTGCACAGCTATGCTGAACCTCATACTGCAGGACTATGTGCTAACAGTTTAAAAATTTCCCCGTCCCTTTTGCCAGAACTTCTCCCTTTTATCAATGAAGTAATACCCTGGTGCAAAGCTGGATTTTATTATAACAACCACATAAATAGACCTGCCAAATCACCTTATTATTATGCAGGCCTTTATTATATTCAAGAGCCTAGCGCTATGCTTCCTGCTGAACTATTGGGACCTAGCCCTGGAGAGCGGGTACTTGATTTATGTGCAGCCCCAGGGGGTAAAACACTGCAGCTAGCGGCCCAGCTAAAAAGAGAAGGTCTTTTAGTAGCTAATGATATCCACCCTCAAAGGGCTAAAGTTTTGCTTAAAAATTTAGAGCGTTATGGCGTAGTTAACTCCATAGTCTGCAACGAAACTCCTAGCCGCTTGGCCCAATTTTTCCCCCGGTTTTTTAATAAAGTTTTAGTTGATGCTCCTTGCTCTGGAGAAGGAATGTTTCGCAAAGAGCCGGATATGGCGAAGCACTGGAACCGGCAGGAGGTGGCAAAGTATGTGTCCTGGCAGAGGGAAATTTTAGAGGTAGTTCCCCAATTGCTTAGTCCTGGGGGTGAGATAGTCTATTCAACTTGTACTTTTAATCGAGAAGAAAATGAGGAACAGATAGCCCGTTTTTTAGCCGCCCATCCGGAGTTTAAGCTTTTAGAACTTAAAAGGCTTTGGCCCCATGAAGTCAAAGGCGAAGGACATTTTGCTGCCAAAATTAAGCATACTTCGCCTTCTGAAGCAGTGCCTCAGCAAAAGCGATATCAGAAACAAGAAACCATATCCAATCTCTCAGCAACTGCTGAAGCAGCTGTGGAGGAATTTTCCCAGCAAGTCTGGTCCAATCCTTTGGATTGGCAGAACTGGCTGCCGGATAATGGAGTACTTATAGAAAGAGCCGGGCACATACTGTGGGAAAGCTCTCTCCTGCCTTTTTGGAAAGGCTTAAAAGTACTTCGTTCCGGCTGGCTCTTAGGTACAGTAGAAAAAGGACGCTTTCGGCCATCTCCTGCTTTTGCTTTAGGGCTGCCTAAAGAAGCAGTCACTTTAGCTAAACAAAAGCTGGATTTAAACGCCCAAGATGAGGCACAAAATGCCTTAGCAATCCGCTACTTGCGAGGGGAGACCATTCAAATCGAAGGCCAAGAATGGCCCAAAGGCTGGCATCTAGTAGCTGTAAATAGTTATCCTCTGGGCTGGGCTAAAGGACCTGGGGACTGGTTGAAAAATGGCTTCCCCCCTGGCTGGCGCTGGCTAGATGGTGAAGCAGAATAGAGGTGAAAACTAATGGGGAAAGAAAAGCAGCGCTTAGATAAAATATTAGCCCACATGGGTCTAGGCACTCGTAAAGAAATTAAGCAACTGGTAAGAAGAAAACAAGTGCAAGTTAACGGTGAATTAGTTAAAGATCCAGGGCATTATGTCTATCCAGAACAAGATTTAATTGAAGTAAATGGAGAACAAATCCACTACCGGGAATACATTTATATAATGCTCAATAAACCCCAAGGTTTTTTATCTGCTACAGAAGATAGCAAAGATAAAACAGTCGTGGAACTTCTTGCTCCCAGTTACCAAGTATTTCAACCCTTTCCCGTAGGGCGTTTAGATAAAGATACGGAAGGTTTACTGATCCTAACTAATGATGGGCAGCTAGCCCACCGGCTTTTAGCTCCCAAAAGACATGTGCCCAAAACTTATTTGGCTAGGGTGGATGGGGTAGTAACTGCCTCTGACCAAGAACAGTTTCGCCAGGGGGTAGTGTTAGATGATGGCTGCCAGACCCTCCCTGCCCAATTAAAAATAAAGAGTTCTTCTGCAGAATCGGAAATTGAACTAATTATTTATGAAGGAAAATACCATCAAGTTAAGCGCATGTTTGCAGCTGTAGGCAAAAAAGTTACTTATCTAAAAAGAATTGCCATGGGTCCCTTATCCTTAGACCCCACCCTAAAATTAGGAGCATACCGGGAGTTAACTGAGGAAGAAGTAAAGTTGTTGCAAGGCCCTAGTTAAAAAAGTGCTTAATCAATTGGTTACCAAACACTAACAGGCAATAAGCTATTTATTCCTAAATAACTAATTGCCTGTTAATTTCCAGTATATTTAGCAGTTAAATACTAACTTAGTGCTAGCAATTATATCCATTCACAAGGACATCTACTTTTCCTGTATGGGGATCAAAGATTAAGCCATGGACAGGTACATCCTTTGGAATTAGTGGATTGCTCAACAGCTTTATTTTGTAATTAGATTCGCAAACTTAGCACCAGTAATTTCCCCTAATTTAGTTGTTTCCAGTTTAATCTGCACGCCGATTTTACCGCCGCTGACGATAATTTTTTCATTTTCTAAAGCGCTGTTATCTATAAAAGTTTGGTATTTTTTTTTCATTCCTATAGGAGAACAGCCGCCCCGAACATAACCTGTCCACTTGAGAATATCCTTCACATGGATCATTTCCACCTTTTTTTCCCCAGCCGCCTTGGCAGCCTTTTTTAAATCCAAATTTTCCTGAACAGGAATGACAAATACATAAATATTTTTGCTATTGCCCTGAGTTACTAGAGTCTTAAAAACAGTTTTAGGATCTTGCCCTATTTTTTCAGCAACGGAAATACCGTCGATTTGGCCGTCCTTAGCATCATAAGTAAAAAATTCGTAAGTAATTTTCTTTTGCTCTAAAATCCGCATAGCATTAGTTTTTGGATTAGACATTTTTGCAAGCTCCTTTCCCCTTAGGTTCTCTCATGACTTTAAAATAAAAGATTCCCGCCCCTAGGATAAATAGGGCCAAAGTAAAGATGCCGAATAAAAAAACCTTACGATAGCTATACTTTTCAGCTAGAATGCCTAAAGGAATACTGAACAGCAACAATCCAACAGCATAAGCTGCCAAGACAAAACCCATAGAGGCAATGGTGAAATTAAACAGCTTATACTTTTTCCCTAGTTCAACATCCTAATTATATTATCCTGCAATTCTTTATTTGCTAGTCTTAAGATAAAGAGCAACAGCAATTTATAAAAGGAAGATCTTCCCTTAATGTAGAATTAGTTATGTATATGTCTTAATTACCAAGTAGGGGGAATAAAATGTCAACTATTGGCAGTTCTAAAAGTACGCAAAATCTATGCTCCTGCGTCAATGCCAAAAGCAGTTGTATTGTTGATAATTTGAAATTGCTGGGCCAAATGCCCATCTTTATTAAAGATGTTATTTTCAGATATGGGTTGGGAGATGCCCCCGGAATTGAATATATCAGTCCTTCCATTACGTCTATTACGGGCTATGAGCCAGAGGATTTTTATGCCGATTCTAAGCTATGTTCTAACATAATTCACCCGGAGGATCGACAACTACTCAAAGAAAGCATAAACCTTCCCGAGCTATGTTCTTGCTCTTTGACTATACGTTTAATCAAAAAAGATAATACTCTTGTCTATCTTGAATTATGCAATTCCATTTTATACGACGAACAAGGCAAAATGGTGGCGTTAATAGGAACTGGGCGGGATATTACAGAACGAGTCCTAATGGAAAGCAAATTAATAGAAAGTGAAAAAAGATTTAGAAATGCTTTTGAATATGCCAATATTGGCATGTCCATTACGGATTTAGACGGGCGCTTTCTGAAAGTCAACCAGGCCTTTTGTACCTTTTTAGGTTATAAAGAACAAGAACTCCTTAATTTAACCTTAAAAGATGTGACTTACCAGGAAGACTTAGACTCCCAAATGGATTATATTAAAAAACTGGCTGAAGGGGGAATGCCCTCCTTTTGCATGGAAAAAAGATATCTTCATAAAAACGGACAAGTAATTTGGGGACTTGTAGGCAGCTCTGTAGTACAGGACAACGAAGGAGCTCCATTGTATTTTATTAGCCAAGTGCAAAATATCGATGACCGTAAAAAAATAGAAATTGCCTTAGAAGAAAGTGAAGCCAGGTTTCGCAGTATTGTCGAAAATGTTCGTGAAGTATTATGGCTAGGAGATTTGGCTAGTGAACAAATCATTTATGTCAATCCTTCTTATGAAGAAATCTGGGGTCTTAGCTGCCAGTCTTTATATGACAACCCTTTTTCCTTTCTTAATTCTATTGTTGCGGAAGATAAAGAAAAATTACTTGCAGCGTTTAAAAAAATACGCACTGAAGGAAAAGGATTTAACGAGGAATTTAGAATTATTCGTCCCGATGGCACAATACGCTGGATTTGGTCTCAGGCTATACTTGTTGAAGGTAAAGAGCACGGTACACACCGGCTAGTGGGAGTTGCCGAAGACATCACGAAAAGAAAAGTTTTAGAACAGGAATTAAAATTATTGGCTACAACAGATGCCCTAACAGGAGCAGATAATAGGTATAGCTTTCTTAGCAAAGCTGAACAGGAATTTACCAAATCAAAACTTCATAATTTAAAAATGTCCGTCCTAATGCTGGATTTGGACTATTTTAAAAAAATAAATGATACTTATGGGCATAACTTTGGAGACAAGGTTTTAAAGGCAGCCTCCCAGGTATGTAAAAAAACACTGCGTATTACTGATTTTTTTGGACGCATTGGCGGCGAAGAATTTGTTGCTCTTTTGGTTAATACTGACACTGGTGCGGCCATAGATATGGCTGAACGGTTAAGAAGCAATTTAGCAAATCTAGGTGTTGAATTTAACAACACCCCAGTATATTTCACAGTGAGCATTGGGGTGGCTACTCTAAATCAAGAAGACACCTCCTTCGAAAACATTCTCAAAAGAGCCGATGAAGCACTTTACTCTGCTAAAAAAGCAGGTAGAAATAGGGTTACGCTATACACCTGTAATTCAGAGTAACCTAACAATCTTACCCTACTCTTTCCTTGCTTTGTCCGATGGCAAAAAAATTATTTTTTTTAGTTTATAGTAAATAGGAACCACTAAAGGGATAATTAATAAAGCATACCAACTATATTTTTTTAAAATAAACCAACTGGCCTGACCAAAAAAGTAACCCAGAATGCCCAAGGCAACACACCAAGGTATAACTCCCAGTATGGTATATAGCAAAAAAGAGCCTAAGGGCATTTTCACTAGGCCTGCAAAATATGAAGAATAATTGCCAAAAAAAAACGGACGGCTTAAACAAACAACCCAAATCCCATACTTTTGAAACCAAAATTCAGCAATATTCAGGGTTTTGGGGGTTAACGCGAAATACTTGCCGTAGTTATAAAGAACTTTCCTACCGCCCCACATAGCCAAATAATAAGGAAAGAGTGCCCCTAGCATATATCCTAAAATAGCGGAGCAGATGATTATCCAAATATTTAATTTTAACTGTACAGCGATAGCTCCAGCTATAACCACAAATAGTGCACCAGGAAATGGTATTGTTAATCCTTCTAAGAGCATACCTAGAAAAATGCATTCATATCCCCAATTTCCTATTAGGCCCGCAATATTATTCACATGCATAAAATAAATCTCCTTATCAGAGTTAAAGCAGGATTGTACATTTATATTTTTACGAACACTGCCTCAAAAATACTGCAAAAACGTTCTTTTAAAGATCATGAGATTGACCCGGTTGCTTTTAGCTCTCTTTTTCTTTTTGTAGCAGGTATGGCTAAGTATTCTTATCAAGTATATTTTACTCCCTCTGTATGTCCTTGTATTACTATGCTCTGCAAAAATTTGGAGTCAGCCAAGTGGAAAATCATTCCCTGGCCGCCTAGTTTATATCTTGAGTTTCAGCTGGATTTACCTTTATGCTCAAATTATTCAGAAATATTTTCAATAGCATGATTTATCACAACAGGCAATTGCCTCCTTTTATTCTACATAATTGCAACTGAAAACGGAAATACTTTTAAAATAAACTAGTTCAGGAGGTAAATCATGAGCGAAACAGTCTTGGAAAAGTCAGAAGGACGTGTAAGTTATCACGATTCTGTTGAAGAAATGGTCAAAAGAATTAGGGAAGATGGCATGTCTAATGCCTTTGATCGTTGGGCTTTGCAAGAAAAAATCAGATGCAAATTTTGCTTACAAGGTTTAAGTTGTCAACTCTGCTCCAATGGTCCTTGCCGCATTAGCGAAAAAGGTGGTCAAGATAAAGGTGTATGTGGTATTGGCGGCGATGCCATGGCCATGCGAACATTTCTCTTACATAATATTATGGGAGCTGGCACTTATAGCCACCATGCCTATGAAGCTTTTAGAACTCTGCGGGCTACTGCCGAAGGGAAAACACCTTTTCAGATTAAAGATGTAGAAAAATTAAAATGGATGTGTGGACAAGTAGGCATTAATACAAACCAAGATATTAACCAAATGGCCATTGAACTAGCCGACTTTTTAGAAAAAGAAATGAGTAAAGATGTTGACGATCCCAGTGTAATGGTTGATGTCTTTGCACCTAAAAAGAGAAAAAAAGTATGGCAGGATTTAAATATCTACCCTACAGGAGTTGTCCACGAAGAGCAAAATTGTGTGGCCAGCTGTTTAACAAATGTTGATGGTGATTATGCTTCTTTAGCTAAAAAAGCACTGCGCTTAGGCTTATCCACCATTTACACCGCCCAAATCGGCCTGGAAATGGTCCAGGATATTCTCTTTGGAACTCCTACGCCTCATGAAGTAACTGTGGATTTAGGCATTATGGATCCAGACTATGTCAATATTGTTTTTAATGGGCACCAACCTTGGGCCGGAGTAGCCACTTTGCAAAAGGCACAAACGAAAGAAGTCCAGGATAGAGCCAAAGCAGCAGGAGCCAAAGGGCTTAGAATAGTAGGGTCCATTGAAACGGGCCAAGAACTTTTGCAAAGATTTAATGTAGATGACGTTTTTGTAGGACTTATGGGCAACTGGTTGGCAATTGAACCTCTTCTAGCTACAGGCACTGTAGATGTCATGGCCATGGAGGAAAACTGTTCACCTCCAGCCATTGATCATTACGCTGAAAAATACCAAGCAACATTGGTAAGTGTTAGCACTATTATTGGCATACCCGGGTTGCAACACCAACTGCCTTACCATCCGGCTAAAGTAGATTCTATGGCAGATACCTTAATTGATTTAGCCATTGAAAATTTCCAAAAACGTCATGGCAAAGTAACTCCCATGGTTCCTAAAATAACCCAAAAAGCTATTGCTGGTTTTTCCACAGAAGCAATTTTACAAGCCCTTGGCAACAAATTAGACCCATTAGTTGATGTCATTGCTGCAGGAAAAATTAAAGGTGTAGTAGCTTTAGCTAACTGTTCTACCTTACGCAATGGCCCTCAAGATTGGGTTACAGTCAACTTAGTTAAGGAATTAATCAAAAAAGATATCCTAGTAGTGAGCGCTGGCTGCGGCAACCATGCTTTGGAAGTTGCTGGGCTTTGTAATCTTGATGCTATCTCTATGGCTGGTTCAGGGCTGCAAGAAGTATGTAATATGTTAAAAATTCCCCCAGTTTTAAGTTTTGGAACTTGTACCGATACGGGCAGAATCTCTATGCTGGTTACAGCCTTAGCTAATCACTTGGATGTTGATGTTCCAGATCTCCCTATCGCCGTAACTGCACCGGAGTGGATGGAGCAAAAAGCAACTATTGATGGAGTATTTGCTGTAGCCTATGGTGCTTATACCCATTTATCCCCTACTCCCTTTGTAACTGGAGCACCTCAGCTGGTTAAACTGCTGACAGAAGATGTGGAAGGTCTAACCGGAGGTAAAGTTGCCTTAGGCGACGATCCAAAAGAAATAGCAAACAATATCGAAGCTCACATTCTGAAGAAAAGAAAAGGTATAGGCTTAAAATAATTGCTAGTGCCAGAACAGCCCCCTTGGGTCTTTTCCCAAGAGGGCTGCTGTATTTTAAGGATACTATATTATACTCTCCTATTTTCCTTTTGTTCCAGCACACTCCATTTTCTAGACAGCAGAAAAGCTGTCGACTTTTTCCATCGACAGCCCTGACTAAATGTTTTTAATTGCCTGCAACTTATAGGAATTGCACCTTAGTAGTTTTCAACTAAAACTTCGAAAAAACCTTGGGGATGGGCACAAGCGGGACATACATCTGGTGCTGATTCACCCTCATGAATATACCCGCAGTTATTGCACTTCCACCGAACAACCTTATCTTTCTTAAATGTTGTATCGTTTTCCAAGTTTGCTAACAGGCTTCTAAACCTTTCATCGTGATGCTTTTCTACTTCTGCTATTCTACTAAAGACTGCTGCTACTTCCGGAAATCCTTCTTGCTCAGCAACTTTAGCGAATTCAGGATATACATCTACCCATTCTTCGTTTTCCCCTTTGGCTGCCGCCAGGAGATTAGCCTTAGTATCCCCAAAGGCAACAGGATAAGCAGCAGTTATTTCGACATTTTCGTTATTAAAATCTTCTTTTAAAAATTTAAAAAATACTTTGCCATGCTCTTTTTCATTTTCAGCAGTTTCCAAAAATATATTGGCGATTTGAACGTAGCCCTCTTTTTTAGCTATAGATGAATAATAGGTGTACCGATTTCTAGCCTGAGATTCCCCTGCAAAAGCCCGCATTAAATTGACAGCGGTTTGTGTACCTTTTAATGATTTCATTATGTACCTCCATTCTTAAGTAATTAATACCTTGTTTCTACATTTACTAAAAAACCCCCGCATAAAGGCTTATCCAAATTTTTGCCTAAATCCTCCTAAACTATGCCTTTAAAATCTTCCTGCTTATTTTCCCAATCTAAAGGAGACAATTAACTGCACCATTAGGCACTAAGTGCTGAAAATTTGCGAAAATTTACATTGTATTTTGAAAAGTAAGTAGCTATAATTCAATCAGTTGAATAACTTGAAATTAATATAACTGGATGATGTTTACACAAAAACGGCTTTTGCCAATGAAAAAGAGAGTCAATGCCAATATAATTACACACCTCTCTCCTAATTTACTTGAGATTTTCTTCCTTAAGCATAACTATTTCTAGAAAGCGCCTTAAGAGCATCTTGCCATAAATTTGCTCTTGCACAGTTTGCCGCAATTGTTCAATATTACGACCGGCCTCAATTAATTCTTGTTTTTGTTCATCAATATAGGCACTAGTTATTCCAGCATTAAATTCGGGATGAAATTGCACTCCCCATATATTCCCCCTTACCACGAAGGAATGATGGGATTCAAATTCATTTTGGGCCAACAGCTTTGCTCCAGCCGGAAGTTTTAGAACTGTTTGGGTATGGGCTACATGACCTAGAAAATTATTTGGCAAAAAACCAAGGAGTTGATCCTTTTGGCCTTCCTCCGTTAGTTGAATATCTACTGTGCCAAATTCCATTCCTCCAGGGTGATATCCTACCTGACCCCCAAAGGCGTGAGCCAATAGTTGATGCCCATAACAAATACCCAATACTGGCAAACTCCCACTAGGGATATTTGGCAGCCATTCTGCTACATACTCACTCCATTCTTCCTCTTCTGTCACCATGGCATGGGACCCTGTAATAATAGCTCCGGAAATTGTATCATATTCAGGCAGCCACAGTTTTTCGTAAATAGGAGCAATAATAACATCACAATTACTAACCTTTATCTGATTTAAGATAAAATCATCGAAATCTCCGTACTCTTGGCGTACTGACGGAAAAGTAGTTCCTGTCTTGATAATTAATAGCGGTTTCAAGCTAATCCCTCTTCCCACAACAATAATAGCAATTACCTGAAAATAGAAAAAAGCCCAAAGACATTATAGTCTTTAAGCCCCTTTGCCCATTACAATATAATTATCATATCATATTTTAATGCATTTTAAAAAGAATTCTTTTCGAAAATAATATTAAATATGATTAAACCCACTTCAATTATTATGTATAAGCTTAAAAAGACTTAGCATACTATTGTCATTAGTACAAAATGTCTTTTAGTAAAAATGAGGTTTATTCATGGGAGTTTTTAAAAGTTTTTGGGGCAGCAAGAAAAAACCAAATGCAAAGGAAAGTAGTTCCAATTCAGATAATTCATGGCTGCCGCAAAACCTGTCTAACGATTTGAGTCGTAATATTGAAATGATTAAAAAAGCAATGGGATATGCCAGCGACATCCTTGTCAGAGAGTTTACCATTGCTTCCAACATTGAAACTAAAGCTGCAGTTATTGCTATAAAGGGTTTGACAAAAAATGATTTGATTAATGAACAGGTCCTTGGAAGCTTAATGCTGGATGCAAAGTTTAAAAATACTAAAAAAGCCAAGGATTTGTTTGAACAAATTAAGCAGTACAGCATGCCAAACCTCTATGTCAAGGAAGAAGTAAATGTTGGAAACACTGTCAGTGAATTAATTTCCGGCAATTCCATTCTTTTTTTGGACGGCATAAACAAGGCTCTTATCGCAGGCAGCCAGGGTTGGAAAGAGCGGCAGGTTTCGCAACCAATTACAGAAAACGTCGTCAGAGGACCACGAGACGGTTTTACCGAAAACATTGAAAGCAATGTTGCTTTAATCAGACGCCGCATCAAGAGCCCGGATTTACGGGTAGAATCTTTTAAAACAGGTACGCGGACAAAAACGGATTTATACATTGTTTACCTTAACGGAGTAGTTAAAAATGAAGTAGTAGATGAAGTGAAAAACCGCCTAAAACGCATCGAAATTGACGGGGTACTGGAAAGCGGTTATATTGAAGAACTAATTGAAGACAATCCTTTTTCCCCATTCCCTCAAATGGAGCATAGTGAACGCCCGGATAAGGTATCGGCAGCTATTCTGGAGGGTCGAGTAGCAATTTTAGTGGATACTACTCCTTTTGTGCTGATGGTCCCTACGGTTTTTTTCCAGTTCCTCCAGTCCGCCGATGACTATTATGAACGTTATTTGATCGGTTCTCTGACCAGAGTTGTCAGAATTGTTGCTTACTTTATTTCTGTTGTTCTTCCTGCACTGTACATTGCACTAACCAGTTTTCACCAGGAAATGATTCCCACCCCACTGGCCTTGTCACTTGCGGCTTCCCGTGAAGGCGTTCCCTTCCCCAGCATAGGAGAGGCACTAATTATGGAGGCCATATTTGAAATTCTGCGAGAAGCCAGCCTCCGTCTGCCGCAGCAGACAGGCCAGGCCGTCAGTATCGTGGGAGGCCTAGTTATTGGTCAAGCTGCCGTTCAAGCCGGAATCGTTTCTCAGGTAATGGTTATTATTGTCGCATTAACAGGGATTAGTTCCTTTGCTATTCCTGCCTTTAATGCGGCCGCTTCAGGACGTCTGCTCCGTTTCCCGTTAATGTTGCTCGCTTCAATTCTCGGACTGGCAGGAATTTTATTAGGGCTTAGCATCATTTTGATTCATTTAAGCAGCCTACGTTCTTTTGGCGTAAGCTATCTAGACCCCTTCGTATCATCAAATAGCAATACATTAAACGATACTGTCGTCAGAAACCCATGGTGGTTAATGCATCATCTTCCCGGAATAATTAGCCGTAAAAGAATGCTGCGCATGCGTCCGGGAATGAAACCGGGACCCAGGGCTAGTTCACGAAAAAAACAATAATCATGAATAGCCCGCTTAATCGCAGTTGGAAGGAGGCATTTGAATGCGGATTATCTCCCTGATACTGCTGGTTCTATTCCTTCTTTTTTCACTGACTGGCTGCTGGAACGCCAGGGAAATTAACGAACTAGCCTTTGTGCTGAGCATTGCTTTGGATAAAACCAACAACGGATTCAAAGTAACCGCACAAGTAGCACAACCGGAAACATATAGTAAAACCCCATCGGGGGGCACCACCAGTTCTGGAAAAGAAAAGCCTTTTTGGATAATTTCCAGCACCGGTAAAACAATTTTTGAAGCAGTCCGTAATATGGCTGCTACAGCTCCCCGGCGTATTCTTTGGTCACATATTAAAGTTATCATCATTGGCGAAAAATTAGCCAGGAGCAATATACTTGAGATATTTGACTTTTTCAGCCGCAATCCGGAACTGCGTTTGCGGACCTGGATTGCAGTTACCCCCGGCGAGGCCGGAAAAATTCTGGCGGTTGTACCAATAATGGAAAAAGACCCTTCCCAGAATATAGAAAAAATAATTGATAAAACAAATTTAACAGGCAAAGCCTACGGCATCATGCTGAAAAATTTCCTGGAAGACTATCTCGACCCCTACGTAAACCCGGCAGCCTCAAGGATTGTTCTTACTACGGAAGAATCCAAGCCTGTTGTAAAACTTGAAGGGGCTTCTATTTTTGGCGAAAATAAACTAGTGGGATGGCTTGATGGAAATAAAACCAGGGGCCTTTTATGGATAAAAAATAAAATAAGTGGATCGGTAAGGGTTGTAAATTGTCCGTACGACGGTTTGCCTGTTACCTTGGAGATTAAAAAAGGAAAAACAAACATTCAAAGTTATATTGATAACGGACAACCTTACTTCATAATTAAGGTAAGCGCTAGTGCCGACCTCACTGAAAAATCATGCCTTACTGAATTCACCAACCCTAAGGCATTGCAAAGTCTTGAGAAAGCATTGGCATTGGCTATCCATAATGATATACAGTCTACGGTAACAGCAGCCCAGGACTTTAATGTCGACTTTCTTGACTTTAGCAGTACACTGCACCGGCAGCATAAGAATGAATGGCCGCAGCTATCTGCAAACTGGCCCCAACTTTTTAAAAATGCAGAAGTTGCTATAGAAGTAAAAGCAGAAATTCCACGGGTATCACTATTGGCAAAGTCAGTATCTCCCATTAAATATCCGGCCGAAAACCCACGTTGAAGGAGGAAGTATCCCAAATGAGCCACAACAAGGTAACCATAAACAATAACCAGTTTAAAGCCTTGCTGGTTTGCACTACCTGGCCTACCGTAATCAACTATGGCAGTGGCATTTTAGCCAGGGAAATCGGCAGGGATATGTGGATAAGCGGAGCAATCAGCGTATTATCCACACTACTTTTTATCTATATAATTGTATATATCGGTCAAAATTTCCCCGGTAAAACAATAGTTGAATACTGCCAAGACCTTTTGTGGACCATTCCAGGAAAGCTATTGGGGTTTGTGCTGGCAATCTATTTTTTGGTCAGTGCTGCTAGCAATGTATCCATGTACATCCACCACCTAACAGACTTTTTATTACCTGAAACACCTTTTCTAGTGGTAACAGTTCTGCACGTTGCCGTAATATGCTATCTTGTATCAAAAGGTCCTGAAGTTATTGCCAGAATGGGTGTTATTGGTTTTGCATTAGCTAGCGTTTTTCTCTTTATGGTTTTTTTAGCTTCGGTGTCGGAAACAGATTTTAAAAGGCTTATGCCCTTTTTTGATTCAGGCATTTTAAAAGTAAGCATAGCCAGTCTTAAAGTTGATTCATTTATTGGAATCGATCAAATAATTATTGCAATGATTCTGCCACTGGTGAGCAACCAAAAGAAAGCTTTCCGTTCAGCTGCAGCCGGTTTGTCCATCGGTGGTTTTTTCTTTGTCTTTTACTTTATTGTCGAGTTGATGGTTATGGGTCCCCAAGTAGTTGCCTTAATGCGTATTGCAAGCATGGATTTTGTGAGATCAATCCAGATTACGCAATATCTCCACCGGTTTGAATCCTTTATGGTCGCCCTCTGGTATTGGAGTATGCTGGTTCAAGGTGGTATTTTAACTTACTGTTCTCAAAAAGCCTTTGTACAAACCACAGGTATTAAAAAGGAAAAGACAAAAACAATACTTATTTTTATCTTTGGAATTTTTTTGGCTACTCTGACCTATTTCATAGCCTCGAATAGAGTATTCTTTTTAAACTTTAGAGAAGACACGTGGCATTATTTTGGTTTGCCTATCCAGTATGGACTGCCTGTAATACTTCTCCTCATATTAGCTATAAGAAAAGTATTTCATGCTGTTAAGAATTAGTACCTACTTGTTAAAAAATTTTTCCACAACAAAAGTATCCGGTACTTATCTCAAACATTTATAGCATTGACTTAGTCTCTCTTTGGGATAATTATCAATTTTTTTGGTGCTTTTAGTTTACCAACTGACACCATAAATAGAACTGTTTACAGCACTATTAATTCATAATCACGACTGCCCATTCCAATTTCCTCCCCGTAGCGCATCTGGATAGTAGCATCTATGTATGGTCGCAGTCCATGAAATTTATCGGCCCCCTCTTCGTAATTACAGGAAAGCAAAGAAGCAGATAAGCCGATTTGTTTATTAACGAGGTCGTAGCTGGCCTGATCAATGGCAACAGGATCAGTTGATGCTAAGAAACCGATATCGGGAACAATTGGTGCATCGCTCCAAGGCGTACAATCACAGTCAGGGGTAATATTAAGCAGGAAATTAATATAGCCAATCCGCCCTGGATGGGCTTTTACTACTCCGTATCCGTATTCCGTCAATCTTTCAGCGAAGGCGGTAAATTCCTTTCCCCAATCCATGCCAACGGCTTTTTTAGGACACACAGTCATACATTCACCGCAGCCTACACATTTTTCCAAAACAATTTCAGCTTTTTGAGCAGCCATAGTGATAGCTTCTTCTGGACAAACTGAGGTACACTTTCCACAGCCAGCACACTTTTCATGATCAACATATATTTTTACAGCATGCTGTTCCTTTTTACCTACTGCCGGTGCCCCGCCCATAGCTAGATTTTTTATTGCTCCTCCGAAGCCGGCCATTTCATGTCCTTTAAAATGAGATAACACAATCATGCTATCAGCTCTAACAATATCTTTAGCCAGCTTCACTTTACTAAAATGTTTTTTGCTAATTTCTACTTCTATAATATTTTCACTACGCAATCCATCGGCAATAATTAGTGGGGCTCCTGTAACAGTATAATCAAACCCATGTTCCAATGCTGTGATAAGATGGTCAACCGCATTATGCCGACTCCCAGAATAGAGGGTATTGGTATCCGTCAGAAAGGGCTTGGCACCCTTCTCTTTTACTTTATCCACCACTTGCCTAACAAAAACGGGGTTAATAAAACCATCATTTCCTCGTTCACCGAAATGCAATTTTATAGCCGTTAAGTCATCTTTTTGAATAAACTCACTAAATCCAGCATGCGCAAATAGATTTCTGATTTTACTAACCTTATTACTCTTATCTGATTTAGCTCTCAAATTTACATAGTAAACTTTGCTTGACATAGTATTCATCCTTTCTTTAACGCAAAGGTAGCTCCCCCCTCTAAATTCCCTTCCGTCAGGCTAGACTGGACATCCCACCCAATGTGCTTAAAAAACTTAACCATTCGATCTGTTGAGGTACCGTATTCCCCTTGCTCGTTAGCAACACCTGGCTATAAGCAGAAGCTCCTGAGCTTGTTGTATCATAGCCGGAAAACACCCTTAAATTAAAAATAATTAGCTGACAAATTATTATTATACCATAATTATACAAATTTGGAGACTTGAAAATATATAATTTACAAAGTTTCATAGATAATAGCTGACCAGTCTTTTCCCTTATAAGCGTTATATCCGCGTGTATGCGCATAGCCATAGATTACAACGTTGCCCATACGATCCTTTTCAAAGAGGTAACCGTAAGTTTCTCCTTTCATAGCACGTTGTGCTGCATGGAGATGGCCTAGACTATCACTTAAAATACCCTTGCGGCTGCGGGATGCTATAAGATACCCTTGTTTATTGATAATAAATATGTTCCCATTTTTACCGATCCGAGCTGAATCTATAATGTCATAGATATAATCCCAGTTAAACCGGGTAGAAAAATATCCTAAAACTTTACCATGCTCTCCCCGTATTGGACATGTATAAGCTATGGTATGACGATTCTCAACAGTTGAATAGTAAAGATCACTTACGGAAATAGAATTAGCTGCCTTAGCTTCCTTAAACCAATTTTCATCAGACATGTCTTTTCCGATAAGTTCGCGCCTAGTACCTGCTGCAACTATTTTGCCTTCATTATCTAGTACATATAGATCAAGGTAAACTTCATATATTTCTATAAGGTGTTGCAAAAGTTCATTAGCTGCTGAAAAACGTTCTGTTGCTGTAGAGCAAAAGCAATTCTTAACTTTATCAAAAGTTGCCCAAGCTTGAGCATCACAGTTACGTTCAAAAAGATTCCTGTCAATTTTATCAATAGTATCATAGGCCACATCGGCTGTTCGAACAGCCATTACTTCATTTGCTTTGTTTTGAATGTTTTCAATAATTTTAGTACTTTCTTTAGTAAAACTTAAACTACTATTAGCCAGCTTTTTAATTTCAGAGGCCACTACACTAAACCCCCTGCCGGCATCTCCTGCTCTTGCGGCTTCAATTGCTGAGTTTAAGGACAATAGATTTGTACGTTCAGCAAGATCCCTAATGGATTCTATGACTTCACTCATTTCATTATTAGCATTTTTAAGTTCACTAATTATAATGGATGCATCAATAACTAAATTATCGTCAGACACAATTATACCCCCTAAAAATAAAAAATAACCTGCCTTAAAATTAGGCAGGCTCCATTGCCAATAGTGTATTTTTTTGTATTACCATTATACAAGATAATTAGAAACCTTTTCAAGTTTTTCCTAATTTCTTAAACAAGAGGAGTCAGAATTAGAGTATTAAAACAAATGTCACTTTCTTTGGCTAGTTTAGTCTGACTATAGATTCATAGATAGAATTATTAATATTATCTAAACTAGAGGCAGTAGCCCGTACCCAAATTTAATTCCTAGTACGATTGCTCGGTAGATAACAATAGAAAGTAAATATTATATTATTCTTTGGTGTAAGTAGTACAATACGGTATAATTTTTTCAATCAGTACGTTTTTATCTCCAAGTGGTATAGTTTCTTTTTTTCTAATAAAATTTGTTTTTACTGTAATAACATTATCATCAAAATTAATATTTTGGATATCTGTTACTGAATCTGCTGTATCCAGTTCAGTTAAATTAAACATTTCTATTTGTTCACGTAATTTGAGCAGCTCTTTTTCATAATTACTAATTTTTTTTTCCAAATTAGTAATTATATTTTCTAGTCTTGTAATTTCATTATATATTGATGAACTCATTATTAATATCACGTCCTTTTTAATAAAAAGAGCAGGAATACCTGCTCTTTTTATATTTTATTATTCATCAGCACATGGCCTACATGGCGTTTTAATAATTACAACTTGGAAAGGAAGCTTTTTCTCAAGAAAGAATTTTTCCCGACCTAAACGAAAAATTTTTTCTACATCAATAAATCCAGTTAATACAGCAACGCAAGCATCTTCTATTACTAGTTGATCAACTTTACTAACTATTTCAATTTCATTACCCTCAAAACCATTTTCTTTTAAATCTAACAATTAGGTCTCCTCCTCTAGTTTATTGTATTAAAGGAATTTCTTTGTTATAAAATATGCCATTAGTTTCCCTTTTGTTACAAATTTCGGTAAATAATATAACAATTTACAAATTTATTTGTGTAATACCTGAATACCAAATATACCCTCCCATACGGAATGTGTACTCTTTTTCATTGTAGTTGGTTTAATAAATCTAAAGGAACATAATGAGTAATCAAAAATAAGCAACTTATAGAATGATGCAACAATAACAGGCAGTAAATGTGTACACATAAAACTCTTAATAATATTATGTAATATAATTACTTTGAAAGAAGGTGCTATTAATGTGTGCAACTATTATACCTCAAACACGTGAATGCATTTGCTGGAACGGCAAAAAGGTTTCAGTAAGACATTTTAATATTGTCGCAATCTCTATACCCATTGTCTATAACGAAGCTGGAGATCATGACCCAAATGGCCTTATGTACGTACTTAACGAAAATGAGGATGACATAAAAAAGGCCGTTGCCGAAAATCCTTTTACACCTGTAGATCTTGTACAACCTTTAGTAATTAGAGCCAATCTGGGTGACTTTATTATTGTAGACTTTGAAAATAGACTTGATAGGCGTGCTTCTATTCACATTCAGGACGTTGAATACGACGTGCTAGATTCTGATGGTGCAGCAGTTGGGTTTAATCCTGACACAACAACAGAAAATAAGAAAAGATACTACTGGTTCGCAGACAAAGAAGGAATATTTATGTTCCATGATATGGCAGACCAAAGAAGCGGTGAAAACGCAACAAACGTACACGGGCTCTTTGGTGCTTTAATCGTTGAGCCTGTTGGGGCTACCTGGACAGACCCAATTAATGGTAATGAGCTTAAAAGTGGGTGCTATGCAGATATTCACCACCCGGCTATGCCTGATTTCAGAGAGTATGTTACAATTTTCCATGATGAGCCTGAAATAAAGGATAGGAACGGGAACACACCAATTAACCCGGAAACAGGTCAGCCCGCATCAACGATGCCCATAAACTACAGGGCAGAACCGATGCGAAACCGTCACCCTCATTGTCCGGGGTGTGTAGGTGAGGAAGTCTCGTTAAGTTCATGGACGTTTGGTGATCCTGCAACTCCTATTCTACGTGCCTATGTGGGCGACCCTGCAAAAATAAGGCTAATTCATGGAGGTATCAAGGAGACACACGTTTTCCATCTTCATAATCATCAATGGCTGTTAGAGCCCAATGACCCAAAATCGACTATAATTGACTCTATATCATTTAGCCCTCAACAGTGTATGACTATAGAACCGTTATTCGGTGCTGGAAGTTTAAATGGCTGTATAGGTGATGTTATATGGCACTGCCATCTGTATCCTCATTTTGCTGAAGGAATGTGGGGATTGTGGAGGATATTGGATAGGCTTGAGGATGGCACTAGAGAATACCCTGACGGCACAAAACCTTCCAGACTGATGCCGCTTCCCGATAGGACACCACCTCCTCCTCCTGACGATTTACACCCTGGTTTTCCAAGGTTTGTTGCAGGAACACCGGGTGAAAAGGCATTTAAACCTCCCCTTGGTATAATAGGACAGGAAGCAAGACAACCAACTCCGCTCGAGGAAGCAAATTTTGTCGATAATGCAGTTCCAGGAGCATTATACTCTAACCCATGTCCACCCGATGCATCTGTAAAAATCTTTGAAGTTGTAGCGATTCAAGTTCCAATCGTCTATAATAACCAGGGGTGGCACGACCCGGAAGGCAGGATATTTGTACTAAAAGATGATAAAGAAGCGATCATGAAGGGTGAAAAAGAACCTGAACCTTTTGTTATAAGAGCAAACGCAGGGGATTGCATTGAAATCAGGTTAACTAATGAGCTTCCACTGGAAATCGGTGGTAACGCATTCCAGTTAAAGACAAAGACCACCGAAGCTGGCTGGCATATTCACCTTGTTAAATTCGATACGATTGTTGCTGATGGAAGTGCAAATGGTTGGTGCAATGATGCGTCTGCAATACCCGGGGATACATTGATTGAGCGTTTTTATGCAGATACTGAATTAAGGACTATATTCTTCCACGACCATCTATTTCCTAATACTAGCCAGCAGCATGGATTATTTGGCGTATTAATTATCGAACCACCAAACTCAACATATCATGACCCCAAAACAGGTGAAGAAATACGAAGTGGGACGAAAGCGGTAATACGAGTACCAGGCCAACCCGATTTTAGAGAATTCATTCTGGCAGTTCACGACTTTGCACTGCTTTTTGACAAAGACGGAAAGCCTTTGAATCCTCCGCCATTTCCAAGCTCACCTGATGACCCCGGAGTTATGGGCATTAATTATAAATGCGAACCGCTGCAGTTTAGGAAAGGCGATCCTGCATATGTATTCAGTTCCTATGTACACGGTGACCCCGTTACACCCCTGCTTGAAACGTATGAAGGCGACCCGATAAGGATACGGTTGTTTGATGGAGCACAGGAGGAACAACATTCCTTTAACCTGCACGGATTAAGATGGAGGAAAGAGCCTACTGATCCAGTGTCACCTCTTGTACAATCACAAACCTTGGGTATTTCGGAAGCGTTTAACTTCGAGATAAATTATGACTATAAAAAAGGAGACTATTTGTACTATTTCGGCGGTGTCGATGACCTATGGCTCGGTTTATGGGGAATATTAAGAGTGCATCGTGAAAAAGTTCCCCACCTTCTGCCGTTGGTTGACAGACCTGTTCCTCCAGAAAGGACAGAGCCCCTTCCTCACAAGACAGGTAATCCGCCGCCCAAAGCACCAAGTCCCGGGAATCCGTGTCCTGCAGGTGCAAAGGTCAGAAAATATGAAGTTGTGGCTATCCAAAAGGATATTGTCTATAATAAGTTTGGCGACCATGACCCAAATGGTTTGATGTTTGTGCTAAAAGAGCATGAGAAAAAAGTCCTGAAAGGTGAAATCAAACCTAAACCATTGATTTTAAGAGCAAACGCAGGAGATTGCATTGAGGTTACACTCACCAACCATCTTTTTAAGCCTATAGTTCAAGATTCACACCCCGGAGTACCTGTAGATGCCCCGTTCCTGCCATCAAATCGGGCTTCAATACACGCTCAATTGCTTAAATATGACGTATTGGGTTCGGATGGGGCAACAGTCGGATTTAACTACGACCAAACAGTAGCACCTGGTGAAAGTATAACTTACAGGTGGTTTGCCGATTCGGAATTAGGTGCATGTACGTTGACTGGCTTTGCAGATATCCGCAATCATAGGCATCACGGACTATTCGGTGCAATTATTATCGAACCTACAGGGTCAAAGTATTTGAATGAACAAACAGGTCAAGAATTAAAATATGGCGAACTGGAACAAGTAGTAATATCAAATCCCGGTATGCCCGATTTCAGAGAATTTGTATTATTTATGCAGGACGGTATTAGTCTTTTTGATAAGGAAGGTAAACTTATTTCTGACCCTCATGACCATGGACATGGTGACGAGCGTTTGGATTTTGAAGACCAGGGGCAAAAGGGGTTTAATTACAGGGCTGAAAGGTTTGAAAACCGACTAGAAAATGACCCTAGAGTACACCTTGTAATGAGTTCTAATATTCACGGAGACCCTGCAACACCTGTTTATAAGGCTTATCCAGGCGACCCAGTGAGGATAAGGTTGATTATGCCAGCAGATAAACCAAGAAACCACAGCTTTGTACTGCATGGACATTCATGGAGGCAGCAATTTTCCGACCCATTCTCGGATACTATTTCTTGTCAGGGAGCAATAAGCGTTGGAAACGTGTTTAACCTTATAATTGAGAATGGTGCAAGCCAATTCCCAGGAGATTACGCCTACAGGTCGGGCATATTCCGTTGGGATGTCGAACAAGGGATGTGGGGCATATTCAGGATTTTCGATGAATTACAATGCGGACTTATGCCGATTAACGGAAATGACAGTTTCTGTGGATGTTTGGATTGGAAGCGTAAAATTTTTATGAAAATGATTCAGTTGTTTAAGTGTAAGCACAAAACACATTCCGAATGTGACAGTGGCATTCACAACAAATTTGACAACTGGTTTAAAAATGGGCTGTGGTTAAAGTAATCTTAAAGCAAGAAGGAGCCTGACGATTCAATACGTTGGGCTTTTCATTTTATACAGAAGCATCTATAGGGATATTAGGATATTATTTTTGAGGGTTGATAAAAAAATGATGGCTAAACAGCCACCATTAAGTTTTGTTTCATGTTTTTAGTATCATATTTCATTCTTTCAACAACCACATGGCGTATCCTTACTTGGTAAAGTACTTAAGGGGTTTGTATAGATGTAGTTTGCGACCAGCTTGATATCTATAGGACACGGGTCTTCACATAGATTGCCAGGTAGAGTAAAACAGAATTCTTTTGATATTGCTTTACAAGGGGTCATAGAGGTTCCTGTAAATACAATTTTTCCTTTCTGGCTGATTATCATGTTGTTTTTAGACTTGACCAAAACAACGCTGATTGCTAGAAATCGATTTTCACACACATTGTGGATGTCTACAAAAACTCTTAACAATCGTGTTTGGCAGTCCAACATATCAACAGACAGGCAAACCTCTTTATAGTCTTCACACTTATCGAAATCAATTCTTTTACTTGCTTCGTAGCAGCAGTCATTAGTTGATTCGATTTTTATGTTCTCCAATTCATTTAGTTTTTCGAGCATGTCTATCTCAACTTTGTTCTCAACGATATTACTTTCGTTATCATCATCAGTTACATGTGGTGTTCCATTTGTGGTTTTTTCATCCATATTCATGCCTCCTGACTTTAAATCCTAATATAGTATATTCAGGATTATGTAAAATGTGAATACTAAGACGGCTGTATATATATATATAGAAAAGCATTTGAACTAAAATTAAATAAGGAAAAAAACTGACAATAAAAATACTGAAAAGAGCCGCAAAGTACAAATCAAGTACTCTGCGACTCTTTTTATATGGTTACTATTTTAAATTTGTGAAAATAAAGGTAACTTTTTTGGTAAACTAAACCATTAAATGCAACATTATTACAATAATGTTGCATTGCAATAGTTGAATAGTTCTAAATTAATGTTGATAAAGGCAAGCCTCCGAAAGTTAGGGACGTAAAGCCACGAGTTTAATGCTTTACGATGGCAGCCGGTTTGCGATGACTTAAAAAAACCGTGGATAAACAGATTTACGGTTTTTCGTTTATTATAGGTTCTCATATAAGCTTTCAGGTAAGCTTGGACTGTAATATAACTTTAACCTGCGGCTGATAGAGCAAGTCAAGAGAAAGGAGTTAGAAAAATGCCTGAAACTTTCGCTAAGAAAGACATCTATGACAAAAATGGGGTTCTGCTGCTGGCCAAAGGCAAAAAAACGACGGATGCTGTTATAGCAAAGCTGAAAAAACGTGGATGCTATGAGCAGGAAGCGCCGATCAATTCTGATGTCAAACAGAGCATGGCAACTTTGCCGATTGCCTTGGCACTCGGAGAAAGAATGAATATTCGTAACGATCGTGTTCTAGAGTATCCGAACAAAGTATTAAGCACTGTCATATTTGAGTCTAAAACAAAGCCCTGGTGGATATTCGTCAACGCGTTGAGCAACTACGTGGACTGGCTATATACACATTCGATCGATGTTGCCATTATTTCGTTGATGATAGCTGTGGAACTGAGATACAACGATAAAGAACTGTGGAATATAGGATTGGGCGCTTTTCTGCATGACGTAGGCAAGTTGTTGATTCCTAAAACCATCATACAAAAACCTGGGCCTCTGAACGACATGGAAATGGTTTATAACCGGCAACATTGCGAATTGGGCATGAGTTCTCTTGAACCATTTTGTCTTCCAAAGGAATGCACGGATATCGTTTTGCAACATCATGAGCGACTCGACGGGAGCGGATATCCAAAAGGGCTAAAGGGAGATGAAATATGCCGCAACGCCAGAATTGTAATGATTGCCGATTTTGTTGATGCGATCACCTCCGGCCGACCTTATAAGCCGATTCAGGAAATGGATACAGCGATGAAGATACTAAGAAGTGATGAAGGAAAATATTCTAAAGAATTTGTTTCTGTGTTGGAAAAAATACTGGAATAATGCTGATGGCATTATTCGCTCGCTTTCACCGACAAGCAAACGCCCATGCCGGGCGTACCGCAAAAAAGTCCTGTAACCATTACGATTACAGGATTTTTTGGTGCGCCCGAGAGGATTCGAACCTCCGACACACGGTTTAGGAAACCGTTGCTCTATCCTACTGAGCTACGGACGCTAGAATAGTAAAAATGGAGGTAGACGCCGGAACATTTTCCGTTCTCTAACCTCCAATTTATGTGGCGCACCCGACAGGATTCGAACCTGTGACCTCTTGATTCGTAGTCAAGCACTCTATCCAACTGAGCTACGGGCGCAAGGTTTTATATATGGCGGAGAGAGAGGGATTCGAACCCTCGATACAGGTTTATGCCCGTATACTCGCTTAGCAGGCGAGCGCCTTCGACCTACTCGGCCATCTCTCCAAACATATTTCTTTAACTGTGAGGCACAAATAATATAATACTATATTTTAATCAAAAAAGCAAATGGTAAATAAATGCTTTACTAAAAGTGGCGGAGAGGGTGGGATTCGAACCCACGGTACCCGTCAAGGTATCACTGGTTTTCAAGACCAGCTCCTTAAACCGCTCGGACACCTCTCCAAGCTACCGGAGATCATATCTCCAGAATAATCTCTGTACAACACATATCAGAGTATAGCATAAAAGCTGTAGTTTTGTCAATAAAAAGTACTGCACATTATTTATGATTTTATAACCTCTAGACCCCCCATATAAGGTCTTAATTTTTCCGGAATAACTACAGATCCATCTTGTTGTTGGTAATTTTCTAAAATAGCTGCTACTGTTCGTCCTATAGCCACACCAGAACCATTTAAAGTATGGACAAAAGTAGGTTTAGCTTTTTTATCTTTTCTATACTTAATATTTGCTCTTCTAGCCTGGAAATCTTCAAAATTGCTGCAGGATGAAATCTCTCGATAAATATTGAAGCTAGGCATCCACACTTCTAGGTCATAAGTTTTAGCGGAAGAAAAACCTAAATCACCAGTACTTAAACTAACAACCCTATAGGGCAAACCTAATAGCTGTAAAACTTCTTCTGCATCATTAACTAATTTTTCTAATTCCTGATAAGAAGTTTCCGGTTCAACAAATTTAACTAATTCAACCTTGTTAAATTGGTGCTGTCGAATTAAGCCTCTAGTATCTCTTCCGTGGGCACCAGCCTCCGCCCGAAAACAAGCACTGTAGGCAGCGTGATAAATAGGTAGTTTAGCACCATCGATAGTTTCATCTCTATATAGATTCGTTACAGGGACTTCAGCAGTAGGAATTAAGTAATAATCTATTCCCTCAATTTTAAACATATCCTCGGCAAATTTAGGCAGCTGCCCTGTTCCCGTCATACTTGCTGAATTAACCATAAAGGGAGGAAAGACTTCTTCGTAACCATGCTTAGTAGTATGTAAATCCAGCATAAAACTTACTAAAGCCCTTTCTAACCTGGCTCCTAAACCTTTTAAAAAGGTAAACCTGGCCCCTGTTACTTTGGCAGCTCTTTCAAAATCTAAAATATTTAAACCTTCCCCAATATCCCAGTGCGGTTTTGGCTCAAAATCAAATTTGGGCACTTCCCCCCATTTACGAACTTCTACATTGTCTGCATCAGAAGTACCGACAGGCACTGTTTCATGGGGAATATTAGGCACCGAAAGCAAAGCTTGCTTTAACTGTTCTTCAATACTTTTCAAAGCATCATCTAGTTCTTTAATTTTTTGTCCAACTTCCCTCATTTGTGCAGTCATTTCCGTTACATCTTCACCAGCTATTTTCTTTTGCCCAATTTCCTCAGAAACTTTATTTTTTTGATTTTTAAGAGTTTCTACTTGGACTAATTTTTCTCTTCTTTCCTTGTCTAGTTCTAAAAATTTATTTAAGGTTACACTTGCACCTCTTTTTTTCAGACCTTCCATAACTAGGTCAGAATTAGCCCTAACAAATTTTAGATCTAACACCCTAAGTGCCCCCATTTCTGAAATACAAAAATTCTATTCTTCTTCATCGCTTTCATCTTCATCTTGAGCTGCTACTTTAGCCGCAGCCACCACACCATCGTTTTCACTTAAACGCATAATAGTAACTCCTTGGGTTACCCTGCTTAAAGTAGATATTTCATCTACTTTAATGCGGATTATATTCCCCTCGTAGGTAATAACCATAATATCTTCATCAGGTTCAACTACCATCATCGCAACTAAATTACCATTGCGTTCAGTAGTTTTAATGGTGTAGACTCCTTTTCCTCCCCTAGATTGAGCTCTATATTCCTGAAGAGGAGTCCTTTTGCCAAAGCCATGTTCAGTAATCACCAGTAAATCAGCTCCATTTTTGGCACAGACCAAGCCTACAACCTCATCATTTCTTTGCAAACTTATACCTTTAACCCCTCTAGCAACTCTGCCCATACTTCGTACCTCTGCTTCGGAAAAGCGGATGGCCATACCTTTTTTAGTGCCTAAAATAATTTCTTGTTTTCCATCAGTTAGTCTAACGCCAATTAATTCATCATCGTCATCTAAATTTATAGCGATAATTCCATCTCGACGCGAAGTATCATAATCCTGCAAAACTGTCTTTTTAACAACACCATACTTTGTACCCATAATTAAATAGCCTTCGTCTGTAAAGCTTTTAACCGGAATAACTGCTGTAATTTTTTCACCCTTATTTAGATATAGTAAGTTGACTATAGCTATACCTTTGGCTTGACGGCCAGATTCAGGAATTTCATAAACCTTCAAACGATAGACCCTGCCCATGTTAGTAAAGAACAACAAATAGTGGTGAGTTGTAGTAATAAATAAATGTTCTACAAAATCCTCTTCTCTTGTGGTCATGGCAGTTACACCTTTGCCGCCCCGTTTTTGACTACGATATGTAGTAGCTGGCAGCCTCTTAATATAACCCCGATGGGTAATAGTAATAACTGCATTTTCTTCCGGAATTAAATCCTCTACGTCTAAAGATTGTTCCTCTGCTGTTATCTTTGTCTTGCGTTCGTCAGCAAATTTATTTTTAATTGCCAAAAGTTCATCTTTAATTATACCCATTAGTTTAGCTTCGCTAGCTAAAATTTCACTTAAGTAAGCAATAGTTTTTAATATTTCAGCGTATTCTTCTTCGATTTTTTCTCTTTCTAAGCCTGTCAAACGGTGTAAGCGCATATCTAAAATAGCATCTGCTTGTTTATCGCTTAGGCTAAAGTTTTTCATTAATGCTTCCTTAGCTGTTTCTCGATTGGCAGATTGCCGGATTGTTCTAATTACAGCATCCAAATTATTTAAAGCAATGCGCAAACCTTCTAAAATATGAGCTCTTGCTTGAGCCTTTCCTAAATCAAACTTTGTACGCTTAGTTACAACTTCTTTTTGGTGGTCTATATAATAAACTAAAACTTGTTTTAAATTTAAAATCTGAGGCCGCCCATCTACTAAAGCTAGCATAATTACCCCAAAGGTTTCCTGTAGTTGGGTATGTTTATATAACTGATTTAAAACAATTTTAGGCTGAACATCTCGACGAAGTTCAATAACAACCCGCAAACCATTACGATCCGATTCATCACGTAAATCCGTTATACCATCGATTTTTTTATCTCTTACTAATTCGGCTATTTTCTCAACTAATCTAGCTTTATTTACTTGGTAAGGTAATTCTGTAACAACAATTCTTTCCTTACCGTTATTCATTTCCTCAATTTGGGTTTTGCTTCTCATTTTAATAGTACCTTTGCCTGTACTATAGGCAGATTTAATGCCTGATTTTCCAATAATCAAACCTGCTGTTGGAAAATCAGGTCCTTTTATGTACTGCATTAATTCAGGGATAGTAATTTCTGGATTATCAATTAGTTTTATAATTCCTTCAATTACTTCACCCAAGTTGTGAGGTGGTATATTGGTAGCCATTCCCACAGCAATTCCAGATGATCCGTTAACCAAAAGATTAGGAAAGCGTGATGGTAAAACTTCTGGCTCTTCTAAAGAACCATCGTAATTCGGAGTAAAATTCACTGTATCTTTTTGAATATCACTTAATAATTCTAAAGCAATTCTAGACATTCTTGCTTCGGTATAACGCATAGCTGCTGCAGAGTCACCATCTACAGAGCCAAAATTTCCATGTCCATCAATTAATGGATATCTAGTAGAAAAATCTTGTACCATGCGCACCATGGTTTCATAAACAGCTGTATCACCATGAGGATGGTATTTTGCTAATACATCCCCTACAACCCAAGCTGATTTTTTGTGGGGCTTATCAGGGGTCATACCCCTTTCATACATTGAATATAAAATCCTGCGGTGCACAGGTTTTAAACCATCCCGAACATCAGGTAAAGCTCGTCCTACTATTACACTCATGGCGTAATCCATATATGATTTTTTCATTTCTTCTTCTATGTCTACAGGAAGTATTTTGCCATGAATATATTCTGCCATTATATCACCTCTCAAATAGAAACCCTTTTCACGCTGTATAATTATGTCTAATAATTCATTATAACCTATTTTAAGACTTTTTACCTAATAAAGAATATTTTTTGTAAAATAATCACAAAAAAAGGGCTATTTAGCCCTTAATTTCTTAGCATTCTTTGTTTAGCTGTCCAAAGTTCGTCACTTTCAGGCTTAGTAATAGTTACTCTTCTATTTTCCTGAATTAAGGTTTTACTTTTTTCCTCTATTGTTTTTCCGATGATGGAAGCATTTATTCCTTGCTTTTTTAATTCATGTAGAAGTTTTGGCCCATTTTGAGCAGCTATAAGCATTGAACCACTAGAGATTAATTTTAAGGGGTCAATTTGTAATTGAGCACAAATGGCTTTAGTTGCTGGTAGAATTGAAATTTCCTCAGCTTTAATTTCTACACCAACTTGTGATGCCTCAGCCAGCTCATAAACAGCTCCTAAAACACCACCTTCAGTCACATCATGCATGGCATGAACTTTTAAGGCTGCTGCAATTCTGCCCTCCGGTACAACGCTGATGCAGTTTATTAAATTTTCAGCTTCTTCAAGTATTGCTTCAGAAATCTTTTGGCTTAAAAACTCCCTATAATCTGCAGCCAATATACTTGTGCCTTCAATTCCTGCCCCTTTAGTTAAAATTAAATCATCCCCAGGCTTAGCTCCAGAAGTTGTAATTAAAGCTCCTTTTTTCACTTTGCCAATTGCTGTAGCACAGATAATATTTTGCTTTAAACCTAAAGTAAACTCTGTATGGCCACCTATTATTTCTATCTTAAGTTCCTTGGCAGCCTTGTGCGCTGATTCCATAATCATACTAACGTCTTGTTCAGTTGAATTCTCCGACATCAGTAGTGTTAACAAAACACCAATTGGCTCAGCACCATTAGAAACAATATCGTTACAGGAAACATGGACAGCCAGCCACCCATTGTTAGCTATAGCTCCAGTTATAGGATCTGAGGAAAAAACACAATTCCACTCTCCTAATTCAACTGCTGCTGAATCTTCACCAATTTTGGATCTTAAAACTACTTCAGGTCTTTCTATACCAGTATAAGGAAAAACTTGATGGATTAAAGCAGACGCATCTAATTTACCTGTCTTCATTATTTGATCCCCTAATTTCATCTCTAAGTGTAGCTATACTAGGTACAGATTTACGCAGCAGAGTCGTTAAAAGAAATGCCGTTACCACACCAATTCCACCCTGGATTAGATCACCAAATAATTCAATAGGTATAGCTGCTTTGCCATATAGAAAACCTGCAGTTACGGCATAACCAAAAACCATAAAAGAAACTCCAAATATAAGAGCAAATATATCTTTGACTTTATTATTCTCAGAAGCTTTGCCTACTAAATATCCTTCCATGCCATGAATGACAAAACTGGCCGGTGCCCACACAGAGTAACCTAATAATAAATCTGCAATGGAAGAACCTAAAGCACCAACCCAAAAACCACCTCGGGAGCCAAGAAGTAAGGCACTGGTTAAAATAACAGTTTCACCAAAATGAAAAACTAATTTTCCCCCAAATGCAGGCATACGGGCAAAATAAATTGCCATGACAGTTAAAGCTGATAAAATGGCAATATAAGTCATTTCTTTAATGCTAAATTTCAAATTAAACCCACCTTACTTTTAAATTGCCTTTATTGTATCGATACAATAGTTAAATATGTAATTAATTTAAAACATTATATATTATGAACTATGAAATGTCATCAAAAAAATGTTCTTTAATAACAGTTGGCAGACTGTTTTTCAATGTACTAGTTCTGATAAGTAAACAAATTTTATTCCTTCCTTCTCAAAAGTGGGAACCATTTGTTTAATTATTTCAGATGTAATTTTAGAACCAATCCCTACGTGACAAATCCCAATGGCACTGCCTTTTAATTGAGCAATTTCAGCCAAAAGCTCCAGCTGTTTTTTAATTTCAATTTTATTTTTAACATCATCTAAAAACACGTCTCGTTGAGCATAAGCTAGATTTAATTTTTGGGCTAAGGGAACAACTTTTGAATTTGGTGTTGTTAAGCTGTCTAAAACAAAATAACCTTTGGCTTTTGCCACTTCTAAGATAGGTTTAAGCATTTTTTCTTTGGAAGTAATTAATGAGCCCATATGGTTGTTAAAACCAACAGCATAGGGTATTTGAGCGAAATTTTTTGCAACTTGCTTTGCGATTTCACCTTTAGTCATCTTGGCTGTAATTCCTCCCGGTCCAAGCCAGCTTGGCTTGCCATTTACCGGTTCCATAGGTAAATGAACAATTACTTCATGACCACTATGGGCAGCAGCAATAGCATCCTGGCGGGAATAACTTAAATTAGGCATTACAGCACAAGTTAATGGTATATCTAAAGCTAAAAATTCTTTAATACCTTCCCGATTATATTGGCCAAAATCATCTACAACTAAAGCCACCTGAGCTTTTTTTTCGTTCAAGACATCTACATTTTTTACTTGTTTTTTAGAGTGATCTAAATTAAAAAGCAAACAACTAAGAACTGCTATACTAAATGAAACAAAGAGCACAGCTAATAACTTTTGATAAAATTTGGACATTGTGAAACTCCTTAGCATTTTTTCCTATACTTATTTTGTCCAAATTAAGGTATTAATTTTCTAATTTTTGAAAGTTCTTTCTTTTGCCAGCTAAAAAAAATCGAGTAAAGTAAAGCCGAAGTAATTTGCTTCGGCTTTATCCTTCTCACAGAACCGTACGTACGGGCCTCGTATCCGGCTCCTGATAAACTTCAGTCACTTCTCGCAGCAGGGAGACAAAACGCCGACATTGTATGTTTCCAAATCAATTAACCCTATTTCTTAAACCAACTGTTTGGTAAGGCCATACTTTTCAATGGGCTTGTGGAGTTACGCCGGGCGGTAGGGCTTCTTTCAGCCCATCGGCTCGGCAAACATGCCGGGCAAACTAAAAAGCAACTGGTTTTTTGACCAATTGCTTTTTTATTAATAAATTAAATATCAAGAACCCGGACTTCTTTCGCATGTTGGGTAATAAATTCTTTACGAGGCTCTACTTTATCACCCATGAGAATCGTAAATATCTCATTGGCCTTAATGGCATCTTCTAAAGAAACTTTTAGTAAGGTTCTAGTTTCTGGATTCATAGTAGTATCCCAAAGTTGATCAGCATTCATTTCTCCTAAGCCTTTATATCTTTGGATATTGTAGTTTTCTTTATCTATCTTTTCCAAGTATTTATTTAAATCTTCCTCGCTGTAGAAATAGTGTTGTTCTTTCCCTTTTTTACTCTTTAGCTGGAATAAAGGGGGCTGTGCTATAAAAACATACCCATTTTCAATTAAAGGTTTCATGTAGCGGTAAAAGAAAGTTAAGAGCAAAGTGCGAATATGGGAACCATCAACATCAGCATCTGTCATGATAACTGTTTTATGATATCTTAATTTCTCAATTGCGAAATCTTCCCCTACACCTGTTCCCAAAGCAGTAATCATTGCCCTGATTTCTTCGTTATTTAAAATTTTGTCTAGCCTAGCTTTTTCTACATTGAGGATTTTACCTCTTAAAGGCAATATAGCCTGATAACGCCGGTCTCGACCTGATTTGGCCGACCCTCCAGCTGAATCACCCTCCACCAAATAAAGCTCACTTTGCCCAGGATCTTTCACAGAGCAATCAGCTAATTTTCCAGGGAGGCCTGATATTTCTAAAGCATTTTTGCGGCGGGTCAATTCTCTTGCTTTTCTTGCTGCTTCCCTAGCTCGAGAGGCAGAAATTGATTTTTCAATAATTTTCTTAGCAATAGAGGGATTTTCCTCTAAATACTGACTTATTCCTTCACCTAATACCGAATCCACTATTCCCCTAACTTCACTATTGCCTAATTTAGTTTTTGTTTGACCTTCAAACTGAGGATCTATGATTTTGACACTAATTACGGCCGTTAATCCTTCTCTAATATCTTCACCTGATAAATTGCTTTCGTTACCTTTCAACAAATTATACTTTCGTGCATAATCATTGATTGCTCTAGTCAAGGCTGTTTTAAATCCTGATTCATGAGTACCACCTTCCGTGGTATGAATGTTATTAGCATAGGAAAAAATATTTTCTACATATCCATCAAAATACTGTAAAGCAATTTCTACTTCAATATTTTCTTTTTTGTCTTTTAAGTAAATTGGACGGTTATGGATTACATCCTTGTTTTTATTTAAACTTTTCACAAAATCGATAATGCCACCATCATGGAGATATTCTTCTTGTTTGCCATCGCGTTCATCTTTCAAAATAATTTTGACACCTTTATTTAAAAAAGAAAGTTCCTTCAGCCGATAAGCTAAGGTGTCGAAATCATAAACTAAATCCTCAAATATTTCCTTATCTGGCTTGAAAGAAATTTGGGTTCCAGTCCCTTTGGATTTACCGATTACTTTTAATTGGGAAACAGGATTTCCCCGTTCATAACGTTGAAAATAAATTTCGTTATTTCTTTTTACCTTTACTTCTAACCATTCGCTGAGTGCATTGACAACGGACATTCCAACCCCATGTAAACCGCCGGATACTTTATAGCCATTTCCCCCAAATTTACCGCCAGCATGAAGTACTGTTAAGGCTACTTCAACAGCCGGTTTACCCATCTTAGGATGAATATCCACAGGTATGCCTCGTCCGTTATCACTTGCGGTAATGCTGTTGTCTGGATTAATTACAACTTCGATTCTATTGCAAAAACCGGCTAGTGCCTCATCAATACTATTGTCAACTATTTCGTAAACTAAATGGTGCAAACCTCGGGAACTGGTGCTGCCAATATACATACCTGGCCTTTTACGAACTGCCTCCAAGCCTTCAAGGACTTGAATTTGACTAGCATCATAATTTGTTTCCATGGGCTCTGTCATTTTCATTACTCCTAACTATTGCATTCTATTTTTTTCCTTTGCCATAAGGTATGGGCATTTCCTAACTTTCTAAAGCAGGCAATTTTTGCAGTTTTCCACCGCTGATTTCAGCTATTGCTGCTTTAGCTAAAGTTTCCTGATTTAAAAATTCTAGGTCAGTACAAGTAATAAAAGTTTGAATTTTTTTACTTACCATGGATAATAGTTGTTCTCTCCGATTTTTATCCAACTCAGATAATACATCATCTAAAAGAAGTACAGGATATTCGCCACTTTCTGCAAACATAAACTCTAACTCGGCTATTTTTAAACTCAAGGCAACTGTCCTTTGTTGACCTTGAGAACCAAATACATTGGCATTTAAGCCATTGATTTTAAGTTCAAAATCATCCCTTTGGGGGCCAATAGTAGTATAGCCTTTAATTGTATCTTCTTTTTGGAACTTTTGTAAGTTCTCTAAAAAAATTTTTTCAAGGTTGTGGCTGCCTATTTGCTCAATATTTTGGCAAATAGTAGATTTATAAATAATTTCTAATTCCTCTTGGCCACTAGTTAAACGGCGATGGGCAAGCCTTGCTAAAGGTTTAATTTTCTGCAGCATTTCTAATCTTTTAGAAATCAACCAAGCACCACTTTTAGCAAGTTGACTTTCCCAAACATCTAAACTCCCAGTGTCTGATTTTCCTAATTTTATATTTTTTAATAAATTATTACGCTGCAGGAGAATTTTACGATATTGTAAAAGATAATGGTAGTAAGATGGGCTTACTTGTATTATTTCATTGTCTAAATACCTTCTGCGTAAAGCTGGAGTACCTTTAACAATAAATAAATCATCTGGTGAAAATAAAACAACATTAAACAGTCCAATAATATCTGTAACTTTATTACTTTTTGTCCCGTTAACTTCCAGCTCTTTCTTTTTATTTTTCAGACTGTAGCGAAGCTGAAAAACAGAATTTTTGGTTCCTACTTCCGCTTTAATTTGAAAAAAGTCACTTCCCCATTTAATCAGTTCCAAATCATTTGGATAACGTCCGGAATGGGCAGAGCTTAAGTAATAAATGGCTTCTAAAAGGTTACTTTTTCCTTGAGCATTTTTCCCTACTAGAATATTTAATTTATGAGTAACATAATATTTAAGATTAGTATAATTTGTGAAATTTTGCAAATCTAGAGATTGAAGATACATTTAATTCACTACCTCTATGATTTAAAAACAACTTGATATTTTTCTTTTTTTACCTCAACTATATCTCCATTCAGGAGTTTTTTTCCTTTTTGCATTTCAATTTTATTGTTAACTTTGATTTGACCGGAACTAATTAAAATTTTAGCTTCTCCGCCTGTTGCAGCTATGGCAGCCCATTTTAAAAACTGATCAAGTTTAATGCTTGGAGTATTGATTGCAATTTCCTGATATTTTTCCACTTTAAAAACCTCCCACTACTTAAAAAGGGACTATACTCCAATATTTTAGTGAGCTTTGTCCCTTAGTTCTGATTGCTTTTAACCTTATGCTAAGCGAACAGGAAGAACTAAAAATAAATAATTATTATTGTCTGTAGGTTTTATTACACCTGCACTTAAGGCTCCTTTAAGGTTTAAGTATATTTCTTCCTGATCCATAACGCGCAGTACATCAATTAAATATTTGGCATTAAAAGCAATTTCAATTTCCTCTCCGTTTAGATAAATAGGTATTTCTTCGTGAATTTTACCAATTTCTGCAGATTGAGAGGATATAGTCAGAGTATTCCCTTGAGCATTTAATTTAATAACATTTGATCTAGTTTTTAAGTCATCTTTAGAAAGTAGTGCAGCCCTTTCTAAAGAATCTCGGAATCCCTTGGTTAAAACCCGGATTTGAGAGGTAAATTCCTTAGGAATAACTTCTTGGTACTCTGGGAATTGTCCTTCAATAAGCCTAGAAATTAACATTACATTTTGCGTTTTAAAGAGAGTCAGTTTTTCTGCAATTTGTATTTCTAAAATCTCTTCCTCTGGCCGGATAATTCTACTTAATTCATTTAAAGCACGGCTAGGAATAATTAAAGATAAATTAAGGTTCTCAGCTGACTCATTATTAAAATTAACTTGTCTATAAGCTAAGCGGTGGGTATCTGTGGCTACAAGATTAATAAATCCCCGTTCCGTAATTTCCAATAAAATTCCGGTAAAAATGGGACGTGATGCATCGCTGGAAGCAGCAATAGAAACAAACTTAATAGCATTTACTAATAGTTCAGGATTAACTTGTAAATTATATAAACCTTCAATTTTAGGAAGTACAGGATATTCTTTATGATCATAAGTATTAAGCTCTACTTCAGAAGTGCCGTAAGTTATCTTAAAAAGATTTGAATCTTCCTTATTTTCTAAAGTTATTTCCATATTAGGAAGTTTCCTAACTATTTCTGCAAAATATTTAGCTGGTAATACTGTAGTTCCTTCTTCAATCACCTCTACAGCTACTGAATATTCAATTCCTATTTCTAAATCTGTTGCTCTTAAGTACAGTAAACCATTTTGAGCTGACAGATATATACCGTTAAGTATAGGTAAAGTACTTTTACTGGAAATAGCTCTTTGTACAACTTGTACACCGGCTAGGAGTTCGTCTTGCCTAATGTTTATTTTCATTTTTATCCTCCCAAATCCGTATTATTTTTTATATTAAAATTTAGTAGTATTAGTAATAGAGGTTGTGAATATGTGTATAGTTTAAATTATTGAAGATAAACACGAGCCTATAGAATGTGCATAAGCCTGTGGATTAATAACTAGAATAATACACAACTTGTTAATTAGATTTTATTTGAGTTACTAGTAAATTGATAGTTTCTTCTAAGGAACGACTATTTTTTAACTCTTTGGAAATTTTATCGTAGGCGTGCATTACCGTAGTATGGTCTCTTCCGCCAAATTCTTGTCCAATTTGAGGCAGTGAATTATCTGTCATCTCTCTAATTAAATACATAGCTATTTGCCTTGGAAAAGCTACGTTTTTTGTTCTCTTTTTAGCCTTTAAATCTTCAACCTTTAAATTAAAATGACTTGCTACTTTTTCTTGAATTCTTTCAATGGTTATCTCTGGAGGCTTATTTGGTGAAATAAGGTCTCTTAATGCTTCATCTACAATATCCTCATTGTAAGTTTTTTTAGTAATATTAGCGTAAGCAGCAACTCGGATTAAGGCCCCTTCTAATTCTCTAATATTTGATTGAATTTTTTCGGCAATAGAAGCCATAACGTTATTAGGAACTTGCAAATTCTCCGATAAGGCTTTTTTTCTTAAAATAGCAATTCTTGTCTCAAAATCAGGTGGTTGAATATCAGTAATTAAACCCCATTCAAAGCGTGAGCGTAAACGATCTTCTAAAGTAGGAATTTCTTTAGGTGGGCGATCACTAGATATTACAATTTGTTTATTAGCATCATGTAAAGCGTTGAAGGTGTGGAAAAATTCTTCTTGAGTTCTTTCTTTTTTGGCTAGAAATTGTATATCATCAATTAAAAGTACATCAATATTTCTGTATTTATTTCTAAATTCCACTGTTTGCCCATCTTGAATAGAGTTAATTAACTCATTTGTAAATTTTTCCGAAGAAACATAAAGCACTTTAGTGTTATTTGAGTTTTCTATAACATAATGACCAATGGCATGCATTAAGTGAGTTTTGCCTAAACCTACCCCACCATAAATAAATAGAGGATTATAAGTTTTTGCAGGTGTCTCAGCTACTGCTAAAGAAGCAGCATGGGCAAATCTATTACTATTTCCTATAACAAAAGATTCAAAAGTATATTTTGAATTTAGATGAGGGGATTCTAAAGAAAAATTAATATTTTCTATTGTGGACTGGGAATTTTTATTTTTATATTGACCTTTTTCGCTATGTTGTAGATATTCCTTAGCTGAAGGTAATACAAAATTCAATTCTATGTCCTGATCAACAATTAATTGAATAGTATTTTTAATTAAGTTGTAATATCTGTCTTTGAGCCAGTCTTTAGCAAATTCGTTCGGCACTCCAATGGTGGCTTTATGTTCATCAAGATCTAATAATTGAGTTGATTTAAGCCATGTTTCAAAGCTAGGTTTGCTTAGTTCATTTTCTAAAATATCAAGTGTTTTGCCCCATATTTCATCTAAATCCATTCAAAATACCCTCCATGTTCTAAAGACTAGTTATCCACAAGTTTTAAGGTCCAAACTTGTGGATAGAAAAAACTAAGTCTTTAATATATTTAGTTATCTACAGCTGTTTAGTAAATTTTAAAAGAAAAATATGAATTATTTCTTGCAGTAAATAAAAATTAAAAACTACCAAAGTATTGCTAAATCAATGTTTTTCAGAGTTTATTATTCTAAGAAAAGCTAATAGAAACAAAAAAAAATGCCCCACATCAATTAAATTATGTAAAGAAAAATTGCAATCTTATCATAACAAAAACTATCCACAACTTCAATAATCTTTTCCACAAGAAATATATCCACAATGCAAAATTATACACAATGTGGATAAGTTGATTTAATATAATTACTAATTATAAATAATTAGTGAACTTGACAAAGAAAATAAATATGCTTATAATTCTGTTAATATGTCTATGAAGTATACTAAATGAAAATCTAAAATAGATTAGGAATTTGGATTGGAGGGTAGAAGATGAAAAGAACATATCAACCTAAAAATAGAAAACATAAAAGAGTTCACGGTTTTTTAAGCAGGATGAGTACTCCTGGTGGAAAAAATGTAATTAGAAGAAGACGCTTAAAAGGGAGAAAGAAATTATCAGCATAAGGCCGCCGTCGTGGCCTTTTATATTTTTTAAGACTATTTTTTGCTGAAGCTGTTTATAATAGGAAATACAAAGTTAATAGGATAAATTTTACATAAATATGTTCTATGGCTTGATTGCGAGGTATTTTCTTGTTAAAAAGGGATTTCCGGTTAAAAAAAAATAAGGATTATAAAATTACATACAATAAGGGGAAGTATCTGACTGGCCAATACGTAATTATGTATTATTTAAAAAATGGTTTAAGTGTTAATAAATTTGGTTTTTCTATTTCGAAAAAAGTTGGTAAGGCAGTTGTAAGAAATAAAATTAAGCGCAGGTTAAGAGAATGCTGTAGGCTAAACAATTCTAGGCTTGCCCAAGGGTATAACATTATTTTTGTTGCCCGGTCTAAAATTAAAGGAATTAAATACGTTTTAGTCGAAGAAGAAATTATTAATTTGCTTTCTAAAGCTAATTTATTAAAGCAAAATTCTTAATTTTTGTGCTATTTTAGGAGGCAGTATGAGCAAAATATTTGTTAAATTGATTAGAATATATCAAAAATTTTTCTCTCCACTGTTTCCTAGAAGGTGTAGATTTTATCCTACATGTTCTCAATATGCAATTGAAGTTTTCGAAAAGTACGGTTTTTTTAGGGGTTTTTTTAAAACCTTTTGGAGAATAATACGCTGCAATCCTTTTTTTCCAGGAGGTTATGACCCTTCATAAAGTAGAAAAAGTTAAATAAGGGGTTTATAATAAAATAAGGAGGTGAAACCTGTCTTTTATTTATAAGGCAGGGGCTATTTGTCGATTTTGGTCAATTTTATTTCCGATAGTATTCAGTTTTTTTATAATATTACCGCTATATCTGGTATACCTAACTATGGATTTGCTATTATTTTGTTTACAGTTTTTATTAAACTGCTTTTGTTTCCTTTAACATCTATTCAAGTCAAATCCATGAGGGCAATGCAAGAGTTACAGCCAAAGCTTAAGGAAATACAAACTAAGTATAAAAATGATCAACAAAAAGCACAGCAAGCTATGATGGAATTGTACCAGAAAAACAAAGTAAATCCTTTTTCTGGCTGCTTACCTTTATTAGTACAAATGCCGATATTATTTGCTTTATTTACTGCTTTACGTACTTTTTTTGATCCAAAATTACACCCAGCTTATGTAAACTTAGAACATGCTACTTTTTTCTGGATACCTAACTTAGGAGTTCCGGACCCATTATATATATTACCAATTTTGGCGGCTGTTTTTACATTTGTCCAACAAAAGGCTAGTACTCCTAATAATACAGATCCGACACAAAAGACTATGTTGTACATAATGCCACTATTTATGGGTTGGATTGCAAAAAGTTTTGCATCTGGTTTGGCTCTATACTGGGTAGTTTATAGTATTGTTAGTGCTTTAGAGCAATTTTTGCTTAAAAAACAGCGAATTGTTGCCAAGGAGGAAGTTGCTGAAAGATGAGGAGTGTTGAGATTACTGCTAAGACAGTCGAAGAAGCAGTGGAAACAGCCTTAAAAGAGCTTAAAGTTAAGCAAGAAGATGTCAAGGTAGAAGTTTTAGAGGAGCCTAGCAAAGGTTTGTTTGGAATTATAGGCTGTAGAATGGCTAAGGTCAGAATAACTATGGAAGATAAGCCGAGCCAGGTAGCTTTAGATTTTTTAAACAAAGTCTTTGCAGAAATGGACTTAGAAGTTAATGTGGAAATAAAAGAAACTAATGATACACTAGCAATTACTTTTAGCGGACCCCAACTTGGTATTTTAATTGGGCGACGTGGAGAAACCCTTGATGCATTACAATATTTAACTAATTTAGCAGTCAATCATAAATTTGAGCGTAGGATCCATGTGCTGCTGGATGTGGAGGGATACCGTAAACGCCGGGAACAAACTTTAATAAATTTAGCACAGCGTCTTTCTGAAAAAGTTAAACGTACGGGTAAAAATGTTGTTTTAGAACCTATGAATTCCCATGAAAGACGTATTATCCATACCACATTACAAAATGACAATTATGTACAGACTTATAGTGAAGGGCAAGAACCTTATCGAAAGGTAGTTATCTCTTTAAAAAATAAGGTAAGCCAAGAAAGTATATAATACCGAATTTTTGTTTAACCTGGTAATATTTAATTACTAGGTTTTTTTATATTAGCGAATTTAGGTTATACTTTATGATAGATGAATTTTTGAGGTGAATTTTATGGACGAGACCATTGCTGCCATCGCAACCCCTCCAGGTGAGGGAGGTATAGGTATTGTCAGAATAAGCGGTGCCGACGCGATTGCACTGATAGATAAAATTTTTGTTCCAAAATACCAAAATGATTGGCAAAAAAAATTGTCACACCATCTTTATTTGGGATATATTCAGGATGGCGAAAAAATAATCGATGAAGTTCTAGTAGCTGTAATGAAAGGCCCTAAAAGCTTTACCAAAGAAGATGTAGTTGAAATAAATTGCCATGGCGGCTACCTTCCTCTTAGGCTGACTTTAGAGTTGGTTCTACAATCAGGGGCTCGTTTGGCTGAACCGGGGGAATTTAGCAAAAGAGCTTTTTTAAATGGTAGGCTGGATTTGGCACAAGCAGAAGCAATTATAGATGTTATTCATGCCAACAGCCGTAAAGGTTTAGAAACTGCTATTAATCAACTTGAAGGAAAATTATCACAAAAAATAACTGCTTTACGTCAGGAAATACTAGGGATTTTAGCGTTCCTTGAAGCAGCTATTGATTTTCCGGAAGATGAAATTGAGGCTTTAAGCCATAAGCAAATAGAAGCAAAACTAAGCAGTATTAAAAGCACTATCCGTACTTTAATTAAAAGTTATAATACAGGTAAAGTATATAGAGACGGAATTAGGACAGTAATTGTAGGCAGGCCTAATGTGGGCAAATCAAGTTTATTAAATGCTTTATTAAAAGAAAATAGGGCAATTGTGACTGATATTCCCGGAACAACTAGGGATATTATTGAGGAATTTATTAACTTAGGCGGTGTGTCCTTAAAAATTGTGGATACGGCAGGAATAAGGTCCACAGAAGACATTGTGGAAAAAATCGGGGTGGAAAAAAGCTTAGCTGCTATGGAAGAAGCTGATTTAGTACTTGTTATGGCAGATGCGGTTCAAGGACTTACTAAAGAAGATCAGGAAATTTTAGAGCTAGTGCAAAGGGCGGAGAAAAAGTATTTATTATTAATTAATAAAATAGATTTAGTTGAAGAAGCAGTATTGGAGTTAGAAAAATACAAAGATAATGTGCTGTTTATTTCGGCAAAAGAAGAATTAGGTTTAGAAGAATTAGGTCAGGCTGTCCAAGCTTTGTTTCAAGAAGGGCAAATTGCCATTAGTAATGATTTGCTTGTTACTAAATTAAGACATTATGAAGCTTTAGTGCGGACAGAAAAGCATATAGCAGAAACAGAGCAAGCTTTAAAAAAAAATTTACCAGAGGAATTTTTAGCAATCGATTTACGTGCTGCTTGGGAAATTTTAGGTGAAATTACTGGTGGAACAGTAACAGAGGATTTAGTAGAACGTATTTTTGCAGATTTTTGCATTGGGAAATAGGAGCTGATTGGAATTGGAGACTTATTTGGCAGGTAGTTATGAAGTTATTGTTATTGGAGGTGGACATGCTGGCTGTGAAGCTGCCCTGGCAGCAGCTAGAATGGGTTGCAAAACGCTACTTTTAACCTTAAATATCGATAACATAGCTTTAATGCCCTGTAATCCTGCAGTAGGGGGGCCTGGAAAAGGGCATCTAGTGCGAGAAATTGATGCTTTAGGCGGGCAAATGGGGATTAATACTGACTTAACATATATCCAAGTTAGAAAATTAAACACTGCGAAAGGTCCTGCAGTTCATGCTTTAAGGGCTCAGTCCGATAAAAAGCTTTATCAGATGGAAATGATTAGAACTTTAGAAAGACAGGAAAATTTAACAGTTAAACAAGCTATGGCTGAAAAGATTTTAATTTCCGATCAGGGACAAGTAGAAGGGGTAGTAACTCAAACAGGTGCTAGTTTTGCCGCCCAAGCAGTTATCTTAACATCGGGAACATATTTAGTCAGCAGAATTATCATTGGCGACGTGAATTACAGCGGCGGCCCCAATGGGCAGCAGTCTGTTCCTAATTTATCAAGAAGTTTAAAGGAAATAGGATTAGAGCTAGGCAGATTTAAAACAGGGACGCCTCCTCGGGTAGATAGGAAAAGTGTTGATTTTAGCAAATTAATTGAACAGCCAGGTGATGACAATCCTCTTTACTTTTCTTTTACTAGCCGGGATTTAAAACGACCCAGCATTTCATGCTGGTTAACCTATACTAATGAGAAAACTCATCAGATAATCAAAGATAATTTGCATAGAGCCCCTTTATACAGCGGTGTCATTGAAAGCGTAGGACCAAGGTATTGTCCTTCTATTGAAAGTAAAATTGTTAATTTTGCTGATAAACCTAGCCACCAAATTTTCTTAGAACCAGAAGGACAATTTACAACAGAAATGTATGTACAAGGTTTATCAACTAGTTTGCCAGAAGATGTGCAGGTGGCAATGCTTCATAGCATTCCAGGTTTGGAAAATGTGGAAATGCTTAGACCAGGTTACGCTATTGAATATGATTACGTTGTGCCGACACAATTAAAGTTGTCTTTAGAGTGTAAAAAAGTATCGGGTCTTTTTACTGCCGGTCAAATTAATGGGACCTCTGGTTATGAAGAAGCGGCAGCTCAAGGAATAATTGCTGGCATCAATGCAGTATTAAAAATTAGAGGGGAAGAACCTTTTATTCTTAAACGCTCCGAAAGTTATATTGGAGTCTTAATCGATGATTTAGTAACAAAAGGCACCAACGAGCCCTACCGGATTATGACTTCCCGTGCCGAATATAGATTAATTTTAAGAGAAGATAATGCTGATTTACGTTTAACACCTTATGGGTATAAATTAGGATTAATTAGTGCAGAGCGCTATGCTCAATTTACTGCTAAAAGAGAGCAAATTGACAAAGAAATTCAACGTCTGGCTAGGACTACAGTAGCTCCAAGTGATGAGATATTGAAAAAATATTTAGTGCAGGCCAATAGCACCCCTTTAAAAACTGGTGCCACTCTTCTTGATTTATTGCGCAGACCAGAAGTTAAATATGAAGAATTAGCTGCTTTATATAGTCCGGAAGTACCTTTAACGGAAGCAGCTGCTGAACAGGTAGATATTCAAATTAAATATGAAGGTTACATTAAAAAACAAATGTCCCAAGTGGAAAGGTTTAATAAATTAGAAAATAAAAAACTTCCTGAAGGAATAGATTATGCCAAAATTTTAGGTCTATCTAGGGAAGCACAGGAAAAGTTAAATGCAATCAAACCTGAATCCCTGGGGCAAGCATCAAGAATTTCCGGAGTATCACCAGCTGATATTAATGTACTTCTCATTTATCTTGAACAGCAACGGAGACAAGGAGCAAAAAATGAATAGTTGGGATTTGCTTCAGTCTAAACTGAAGAAAGAGGAAATTTTATTAAAGGAAGATCAACTAGAAAAATTACAGCAATTTATGACTTTGCTGCAAGAGTGGAATAAAGTGATGAATTTAACTGCTATTAAAGATGAAGCAGGAATTATCAGCAAACATTTTATAGATTCTTTGCTTTATGCTAAAAATGCTGGTGTACTTAATGTAAATAAGGTACTTGATTTAGGGACAGGAGCAGGTTTTCCAGGTATTCCATTGAAAATTTGGCAGCCTGATTTACCTATTACTTTAGTAGACTCTTTGCGTAAGAGAATTAATTTTTTAGCTGAGGTTATTAAAATTTTGGATTTAAAGAACATAGAGCTGGTTCATGGAAGAGCGGAAGACATAGGCAAAAATGATGATTATCGAGAAAAGTATGACTTAGTTTTATCTAGGGCAGTTGCTTCACTACCTGTTTTAGTTGAATATTGTTTACCCTTAGTTAAAGTTGGTGGGAAATTTGCGGCGGCTAAAGGACCAGATTATGATCATGAATTGGCTGAGGGAAAAAATGCTGTAAAAATTTTAGGTGGAGAATTAAAGAAAGTATTCTTTTACACTTTGCCTCCAACTGAAGATCAAAGGAGTGTACTATTGTTTAAAAAAGTTGCCCTTACCCCTGCCAAATACCCAAGGAAAGCCGGGCAGCCTGAAAAAAGTCCTTTAAAATAATAAATAAAATTGTTTCACGTGAAACATTTAGTTACCCTCCACAGGGTGATAACCTCCTTTTTGGAGGTTTCAGACTGAAGACAAATTCTTATTAGCTTCCATGTATTATGGAGCTGGACTTGTTTTGCTCCATAATACATGGGAGCTTTGTCTACAAACTGTAAACTCCTTTGAGTTTTTTTATTTAAACGCTACTAGACAATACATAGTAGCTGAAGATATATTATATATACTATTATGTAATACAAAGTAGGTAATTATTTGGCTAATGTCACGCAAATACTAAAGGGATTACTTGAAGGTTGCATATTAAAAATTGTTAGTAGAAATGAGACTTATAGTTATGAGATATGTGAAAGATGAATAGAATATGGATTTCAAGAGGTTTCCGAAGGTAGTGTATATCCTATACTTATATGACTGGAGAAGAAAAAGTTACTATACTCTGTTATGAAAGAGTCTCCTTTAGGGCCTAGGAGAAAATACTACTATCTCACGGAAGAGGGGAAAAATGAATTAGAAGATTTTATGTCATCCTGGAATAAGATTAAAAAAAATATTGATAGAGTAATGGGGGATAAGTATAAAAGCATAACTTCATACATCCAAAATAGTAACTTACGGAGGATAGAAAAGGAAGAAATACTCCAGCAAGTTATTGATATAATGTTACAAGCACAATTTGAAGGCAAAGTATTCATTTCCACTACTTAAGGAAATTGGCTATAGAGTTTATATTAGAAAGAAGTGCTTAATTAAAGATTATAAGGTAGTAGGTATTTCAATAAAATATGTTTACTATAAGATGCAGAGGACACTTAAATCGTCAGCGGGACCTCTGCTATTTTATTGCCATTTCTCAGTCAAGTGTCGTGCACCCTATTTTTAAATTGTTTCACGTGAAACATTTATATTTTTGCAGGAACTGCTTATGAGTTGTTGAATATGTTAAATGATACCCATTAAATTAGATGTAAAAAGTATGATGGTGGTGTAAATAATGGGAAAAATTATTGCAATTGCTAATCAAAAAGGTGGGGTTGCAAAAACAACAACTGCTGTGAACCTAGGAGCATGTTTAGCCTATCAAGGGAAAAAAGTTTTAGTTGTAGATATAGACCCTCAAGGTAATGCTAGCAGCGGATTAGGTGTTAATAGGGATGAACTTCAACACTGCATTTATGATGTCCTAATTAATGGTGCATCTGTGAGAAGTGTAAAGCATGCAACTGCCATTGAAGGTTTAGATGTTGTTCCTGCAACTATTCAACTAGCCGGGGCGGAGATTGAACTTGTGTCTGCAATTTCCAGGGAATCAAAATTAAAAAAATCGTTAGAACCCCAAAGGGAAAATTACGAATATATACTGATTGATTGCCCTCCATCTCTGGGGCTTTTAACTCTAAATGCCTTAACGGCTGCCGATAGTGTTTTAATACCTATTCAATGTGAATATTATGCTCTGGAAGGTTTAGGACAATTGATGAATACAATTCAATTAGTTCAAAAACATCTTAATCCGGATTTAGACCTTGAAGGCGTAGTTTTAACTATGTTTGATGCTCGGACAAATCTTTCTATTCAAGTTGTTGACGAGGTCAAAACACATTTTCAAGGAAAAGTTTTTAGCAGCATTGTTCCAAGAAATGTACGCTTAAGTGAAGCACCTAGTCATGGTAAGCCAATTATTTTATATGATCCTCGCTCAAGGGGCGCTGAAGTATATCAAGAACTGGCCAAGGAAGTGATGGAAGTTGGCTAAAAAGGGGTTAGGTAGAGGATTAGGTGCTTTAATACCTACCTCAGTAGATAACGATGAAGAATTAGACGAAAAAAACAGTTCTCAAATTTTGGAATTAGATATTAAGGAAATTATGCCAAACAAGTTTCAACCACGCAGAGACTTTAATCAATCTGCTTTGGAAGAATTAGCCTTATCTATTAAAGAGCATGGAGTGGTACAGCCCATAGTTGTGCGCAAAAAAAATAATAAGTACGAATTAGTAGCTGGCGAAAGAAGATGGAGAGCTAGTCAAATTGCTGGCTTAAAAACAATACCAGCTGTCATAAAAGATTATTCTGAGCAAGAAATTACGGAAATAGCTTTAATTGAAAATATTCAAAGGGAAGATTTAAACCCTATTGAGGAAGCATGGGCTTATAAAGTATTATTGGAAGAATTTAATTTAACCCAAGAAGAATTAGCTCAAAAGGTTGCTAAAAGTAGGTCTTACTTGGCAAATTCTCTGCGGTTACTAAATTTACCGGAAAAAATTAAAGAGTTTGTCATTGATGGTAAAATATCTACAGGTCATGCCAGAGCCCTTTTAATATTGCCTGAAGCAGGACAAATCAAATTGGCAGAAAAAATAGTGTCGGAAGGTTTAACTGTCCGAGATACGGAAAAATTAGTTAAAAGTGTTCAGTTATTAAATGCAGAGCAGCATGAAGAAAAACCTAAAAAAAATAACAACAGGCAAAATTATGATCCGGAAATAGCTGCTTTAGAAGAAAAATTGAAACAGTTTTTTAGCACTAAAGTCAATTTAATCCATAAACATAAAAAAGGCAAAATAGAAATAGAGTATTATAATAAAGAAGATCTTAATCGAATTCTAGAACTTTTACAGATTCTTTAATGTTTCACGTGAAACAACCAAAAATAGGTAAAAGAAGTGGTTAGTGAAAACCTAGCCAATTTAAATTTAAGCAGCTTTCTTTTTGCCGGCCATAGCTAGATGGTCGGTTTTTTTAGTATAAGCAAAATAATATAAGGAAGAATAATAAATAGGAAATGTAGTTTTTCCTAAAGATAGGAGTGATTTTAATGGATGATAAATATTTAAAGTACGGTGGAATAAAGTTTAAAAACAATGTACCTCCCAAAGAAATAAATGAATTTGTGGCAAGGCTTCCTGAGGAAAAAAGAGGTTCTCTTTACCAAGTGGCTAAAGAACTTACTGATCATGGATTAATTACCTTAGAAGGGGAATTTTCCACAATTGATGATGATCTGCAGCCTTATTTGGAATCATAATTAACTAGATACTGCTTAAGCTGCCAGATAGCGAAGAAATAAAAGTAAGCACAGTACTGCTTGCTTTTTTTTATGCTTAGGACAATATTATGTGTTAAAATAATTGGTAACAATATATTGGATGAGGAGTCTAACTATGTTCGGAACAATAGTCAATGTTTTAGCTATTATAGCCGGTGGCCTGCTAGGAAAGTTTTTAGGAGCTAAGTTTTCTGAAAATATTAGTAGTACAGTGATGCAGGCAGTAGGTTTAGGCGTATTAGTTATTGGTACACAAATGTTTTTAGCAACTGATAATATCATAATTATTATTGCTAGTTTAGTTTTAGGAGGAATTGCGGGAGAATTATTGAGATTAGAGTATTGGTTAGAAAGATTGGGAGAATGGTTGCAGTCAATAGTGAATAAAGGAAATAAGGAAAGTGCTTTTGCTAAGGCCTTTGTTACGGCCAGTCTTGTTTATTGTGTTGGAGCCATGGCCATTATGGGTTCATTAGAAAGCGGTTTAACCGGATCTCATCAAACATTATTTGCCAAATCAATCTTAGACGGCATAAGTGCGATTATTTTTTCATCTACTTTAGGTATCGGTGTTGCATTTTCGGCTATACCGGTTTTCATCTATCAGGGTTCAATTACCCTTTTAGCTTCTTGGATTCAACCTTTTCTAACTGCTGCTGTAATTGCTGCTATGAAAGCTACGGGAGGAGTTTTAATTTTTGCTATTGGTTTAAATATCTTGAAAATTAAATCAGTTCCAGTAGGCAATTTATTACCATCGATTATTTTTGCTTGTTTATTTGCTTATTTTGCTTAATATTTTCTTTTTTTCTCTTGATTTAATTTGAGGATCGGGGTGCCAGTAATGCTAGAAGTATGGAACAATATTAGTTACTTTATCACTAATAACTTAACTAATATTATTGTAGGATTAATGCTTTTAAATCTACTAATCTTAATCTGGTTAATAAAATTAGTACGCAGTAAAGGAAAACTGGAGGAAAAATATCTTGGCATGATGTCCGGCTACGAAGGACAAAATATAGAACAGCTAATTATGGATTATCGTCAAAAAGTAGACAGTTGTTCCGAAAACTTAAATCTTTTAGAACAAATAGTTAAAAAGATAGAGCATGATTTAAGTTACACTGTCCAAAATGTAGGTCTTGTACGGTATAACGCTTTTCAGGAAATGGGCAGTGACTTAAGTTTTTCTGTTGCTATGTTGGACGGTAAATGTAATGGAGTAGTTATTAGCAGCCTTTACGGACGGGATCAATCTTGGTGCTATGCTAAACCTGTAGAAGGGGGCACTTCTACATATAAATTGACTGCCGAAGAAGAAAGCGCAATCAATAAAGCATTATTGCAAAAAATATAATGGCTCTCGAGCCATTTTTTTATTGGGTAGATTGCACTAAATGATTTACAAAATAAGAGTGTGCCAACTGATACCCTCTGAAAATACTTTGGGCAATAGATTCAGCCATTTTCCAAACAATTCCTAAGCGAGTGTTTTGTAAAACAAGATACTCCATATACCCCCCCACATTGACAATTCCAGTAAAATTCATATCCCCTACTTCTTGTAGATTTTTATTTACACCAGTACCTGGTTTTAAGGCTCCTTGAGATAAGGTAATTAAACCAACACTTTCAGAACCTCCTAGAGAAGCGTCTACTGCTACAATTAAGGGTTTGAAATATTTTTCATTAATTAGATCAAGTTTAGCAGAAAGGTTAGTTGCATGAACAGGATCGTCTAAGGTACCAAAAATGTGCATTTCATGTTCCATTGCTGCTAATTTTGTTCCTACTAAAGGACCTAAACTATCACCTGTGGAACGATCGGTGCCAATAGAAACAATTACAATAGGCCTAGAAAAGTCTTGGTTTAGCTGTTGAATATATTGAAAAAATGTGTATCCTAACCTTTCAGTTATGTATGGTTCTTGAAAATGATGTTTAATTTTTTTAGGCAGTTGTATTTCCATTGGATTAGTTTTTGGATCTTGAGCGTTTAAACGAGATAGAAAAGGAAAGGTCGACATTGCTATCCTCCTGACAAAGTCAAATGTGTACCTACATTATATGTAAAAAATAAAATTTTTATGCAATAAATTAAACTTTGGGTATTTAAAAAAGTATAACTTCATACTTGGGAAAGATTTTACTTTTCATGCATATCATTAGATAGAGCATTAGATTTTGAGGAGGTGTCTTCTTGAATAAAGGATGGCAACGCTCTTTTGGTATTGCCAGTTGTTATATTGGTGCTGTTATTGGTGCCGGGTTTGCATCAGGACAGGAGATACTCCAGTTTTTTATCCAATTTGGCAGACCGGGTTTGTGGGGAATTATCTTTGCAGCAATTTTATTCTCTATCCTAGGAAGTTTTATTTTAGCCTATAATTTCAAATGCAAAATTAACTCTTATGATCAGTTTCTCAACCATTCCTTAGGATTGTTTTGGGGAAAATTTGCTGATGTTTTACTTTCTTTTGTTCTTTTTGCTGGTTTAGTAGTAATGCTTGCCTGCAGTACGGCTGCTTTAAAGCAACAATTCGCCATGCCCTTACTGCCAAGCTTGCTGATTACATATATGGTGATTCTAGTTACTGTAGCAGCAGGGGAAAAAGGGGTCATTGTATTTAATAGTATAGTGATTCCTGTTTTAATTTTAATTACTGTTTTAGTTTCTTTAGGTTCGATCCAAAGCTCCAATTCTGCCCAACAATTTATAGCCCATAAACTAACCTTAGCAGGTGGTAATTGGTTGTTGGCTAGTATTTTATATGTATCCTATAATATTATTCTTGGGGCTGTAATGTTAACATCTTTAAGTATTTCTTCACAAAAAGATATTTGGGGAGGGTTTTTGGGGGGAATTGGCTTAGGTATAATTGCATTTTTAATTGGCTTAGCGTTATTTCACAACTTTAATGAGGTTGAAAACATAGAAATTCCCATGCTTTACTTGGCTCAGAAAACTAGCCCTATCCTAAATTATTTTTATGCTGCGGTGCTGTGGCTAGAGATAATTACTACAGCCGTTGCCAATATTTTTGCCTTAGTGCAAAGAATGATTCAAAAATTCAGGGGTTCAACACTAGGTTGGACATTATTTTTCCTTTTGGCAGCAAGTATTTTAACACCCTACGGTTTTGTTCACTTAATTACGGCTATTTACCCTGTCTTAGGTTATTTAGGTTTATTTATCTCTAGTGCAGTAGTATTTGCTTTGCTGAAAAAGAAAGTCCGAATTTAAAAATCTAAAAAGTTTAAGATGATGAGATTTTCCTAAAATTCTTATAATTGACGTTCTTTTCGGCCTGCTATATAATTTATTGTATAGACTAAAAGGATTAACGTTTAAATTGATATTCGGACAAGCAATTGTCTTTTTTAGGGAGGGGAGAGAGTACCAATTTTTAGCAGAATGTTTTATTTGAATTGAATTTAGGGAGGTTTAAAAATGAAAATGCGTAAGTGGATGGGGTTGTTAGTAGTAGCAATACTAGGTGCTACATTACTAGTAACCGGCTGCAGCAAGCAAGAAGCAAAAGAAGGCGGAGATGCAGCTAAAGGTGATACGATTAAAGTTGGTATTAACTATGAATTATCAGGTGCAGTTGCTACATATGGTACCAATACTAAAAATGCAATTTTATTAGCTTTTGACGAAATCAATGCTGCTGGCGGGGTCAACGGCAAAAAAATTGAGGCAGTGGTCCTTGATAACAAATCTGATTCTGCGGAAGCTTTAAGTGTTTCCACCAAATTAGTATCCCAAGAAAAAGTTATTGCACAAATGGGTCCGGCAACTAGTGGTGCTTGTTTAAGTGTAATTCCTGTTATTACTCAAGGTAAAATTCCTTTGATTGCAACAGCAGCTACAAATCTTGATGTAACTGTAGATCCACAAACAAAGCAAACAAGAGACTTTGTATTCCGTACCTGCTTTACAGACCCACCCCAGGCAATTGCAGGTGCTAATTTTGCCGCTAATGATTTAAAAGTTAAGAAAGTAGCTATTTACTACGATAATACAAATGATTATAGTAAAGGTTTATATAAAGTATTTAAAGAAGAAATTGCTAAACTTGGTGGTACAGTAGTTGCTGAAGAAGGTTTTACTGCTGATGACCAAGAATTTAGGCCTACATTAACTAAATTTAAAAATGCTGGTGCTGAATTAATTTATATACCTGCTTATTATGAAAAAGTAGCTAAAATTATTAGTCAAGCACGTGAAATCGGTATTACAGCTCCTTTCTTAGGTGCAGATGGTTGGGATTCTCCTGATTTAGTTAAAATTGCCGGTAAAGATGCTTTAAATGGTACTTACTTTACAAATCATTACTCCTCAAATGACCCAAGTGAAAAGGTACAAAAATTTGTAAAGGCATATGAAGCAAAATATAATAAAGTTCCCGATTCTTTTGCTGCTTTAGGTTATGACGCTGCTTATTTGCTAGCTGATGCGATTAAAAGAGCAAATTCAACAGACCCCATAGCAATTAAAGATGCTTTAGCTCAAACTAAAGATTTTGATGCAGTAACAGGTAAACTTTCATTTGATGAAAAACATAATCCAATTAAAGAAATTACTATTATTGAATTAAAGAACGGAGAACAAACCTTAAAGACAAAAATTGCTCCACAGCAATAATTTAAGTAAAAAAAGGGGGTTCTCCCCCTTTTTTTGTGGTGCGCCCGGCATGGGCGCTTGCTTGTCGGTGAAAGTCCCATACGGGGGTTGATAATGCCAACCGTTAGCCTAAGACAAGGGTGTCCATTGTGAGGTGGAATCTGAAGGAAGCCGGCGGTAAAGCTCTGGTCTGAGGAACACGAACTACATATAAGGCATATGCCTGCCGGATGAGTTTGCCACACAAACGAAGCCCAAAACTATCCGAAATGAGCGGTGTAAATGTAGCAGATAGATGGAGGGAAAGTAAGCATTCTTACCTGAGGAGGTCTGACAGATAAGCTGTGATGTATACTCAGAAGCAGCAACCCATGCAGTGAAGTATGGCTGAACTGTCAGAAGTCAGCAGAGGTTATAGTACCGTGGTGGATATCTACGCCGTGGGAAGACTGAACAATAGGTTTACAGTCAATAAGTGAAAGATATTCATTCATGCATTAATTCCATTGAACCGCCGTATATTATAAAAAATTGAAGATTATCTATTGCACAAATATTATTAAACCTAAGTATAGGGGGTGTTATAGTGGAAATGTTTATTGCTCAACTTTTAAATGGTCTTTCCCTGGGAAGTATCTATGCCTTAATAGCTTTGGGCTATACAATGGTTTACGGAATTATTCAATTAATCAATTTTGCCCATGGGGATGTTTTAATGGTTGGAGCTTATATTGCTTTTTTGGCAATTACTGTTTTTAACCTTAATTTTTTTGTAGCAATGATAATTGCCATGGTACTTTCTGCTGTCCTTGGAATCCTGATTGAGAGAATTGCTTACAAACCGTTGCGTAATTCTACTAGGTTAGCTGCTTTAATTACAGCTATTGGAGTTTCTTTGCTGCTAGAAAACGGAGGCCTTTATGTTTTAGGAACAGATTATAAGCCTTTCCCTATGGCTGTGCCGAAAATTGCTTATCATTTTTTTAATGACAAAGTGACTATCACTAGTCACCAAATTATTATCTTAGTAGTAACTGTACTAATGATGGTGATGCTGCAATTTATAGTTAGGCGTACAAAAATTGGTAAAGCTATGCGGGCAGTTTCTTACGACAAAGATGCAGCCTTACTGATGGGAATTAACACGGATTCAGTTATTTCATTTACCTTTGCTATCGGATCAGCTTTGGCCGCTGTAGCTGGTGTGCTTTTAGGTTTGTATTACCAGACTATTCAGCCTTTAATGGGTTTAATGCCCGGCCTTAAAGCCTTCGTGGCAGCAGTACTAGGTGGGATTGGATTAATTCCAGGTGCAATGACAGGGGGCTTTATTTTAGGAATTACAGAAACCTTTGTTAGCGGTTACTGGAGCACAAATTTCCGCGACGTAGTAGTTTTTGGTATTTTAATTTTAATTTTAATTGTGAAACCTACGGGCCTTTTAGGTAAAGATACCCGCGAGAAAGTGTAGGTGAAGGAAATGAAGTTAAAAAATATCCTCATTGCCGTCATTCTTTTAGCTATATATGGGGCAATTTATTTTGCTATAAATGTGGCTCAAATTATCGATCCATATCAGCAAGTAAGTTTATTTTTAATGGGTATCAATATTATTGCAGCTGTTAGTCTAAATTTAATTGTTGGTTTTACAGGACAATTGGCTTTGGGGCATGCTGGTTTTATGGCAATCGGTGCCTACGTTTCAGCTGTAATGACCTTAAAACTTGGCCAGCCTTTCATTGTGGCAGTTTTAGCAGGTGCCTTAGTTTCTGGTATTATTGGTATAATTATTGGTTTACCAACATTGCGTCTTAAAGGTGACTATTTAGCCATTGCAACTTTAGGCTTTGGCGAAATAATTAGGGGTTTATTAGTAAATATTGAGTATGTTGGGGGAGCTGCTGGTCTAAATGGCATTCCTCAGTTAACAACTTTTTCCTGGTTATATTTATTTACTGTATTTACAGTTTTAATTATTAGTAACTTTATTAATTCAACCCACGGCAGAGCATGTATAGCCATCCGTGACAATGAGATAGCTGCCGAAACTATGGGTATTAATACAACATATTATAAAACATTTGCTTTTAGTATGGGTGCTTTTTTCGCGGGCATTGCCGGTGCCCTATATGCACATTATTATTTCCTAATTCAGCCCACTACATTTACCTTTATGCGTTCTTTTGATGCTTTAGTTATGGTTGTCTTTGGAGGTTTAGGAAGTATTACAGGCTCAATTATTGCTGCCATTGCTGTAACGGGCATAAATTCCTTATTAATTGATTTTGGTGCTTTACGGATGGTAATTTACTCAATCCTATTAATTATCATTATGGTTTTTCGGCCTCAAGGCCTAATGGGTGCCAAAGAGTTTACTTTGCAAACTTTATTTAAGAAATATGAAGGAGGGAAACGGGGACATGCTGAAAACTAATGACCTGACGAAAACCTTTGGCGGTTTGTCTGCTGTTTCCAACCTGGATATAGAATTGAACCAAGGTGAATTAGTCGGGCTAATAGGTCCCAATGGTGCTGGTAAGACTACTGTTTTTAATCTTTTAACGGGTGTCTACACACCTTCTAGCGGGGATATTCTAATGGAAGGCCAGAATATTAGCAATCTCAAGCCATACCAAGTTACTTACCGAGGCATAGCTAGAACCTTCCAAAATATTCGTTTGTTTGATTCCCTTTCTGTACTAGACAATGTTAAAGTAGCTAATCATTGGCATGGAAAGTACAATGTGCTAAATGCCTTATTGCGGTTGCCTCCTTATAATGCTAAGGAAAATGCTATGACTGAGGAAGCCCTGAAACTATTAGATATTTTCGGCTTGAAAGAAAAGGCCAATGAGTTAGCGAAAAACATGCCTTACGGAGAGCAGCGCAAATTGGAAATAGTTCGGGCTTTAGCTGCTAAACCGAAATTATTGCTTTTAGACGAGCCGGCAGCAGGAATGAATCCACAGGAAACTCATGAGCTAATGAATCTAATTAAGAAGATTAGAGATGAGTTTGGGTTGACGATTTTACTGATCGAACACGATATGTCTTTAGTTATGGGTATTTGCCAGCGCATTTACGTGCTAGATTATGGCAAAATTATTGCTCAAGGGACACCACAGGAGATTATGAATAATAAACGGGTTATCGAAGCCTACCTAGGAGAGGAGGCTAAAAATGCTTAAAGTAGAAAATATAGATGTCTTTTATGGAGCAATTCATGCTATTAAAGGAGTTTCATTAGAAGTTAATGAAGGAGAAATTGTAACCCTAATTGGTGCCAACGGTGCCGGCAAAACCACAACATTACAAACAATTTCAGGATTAATCCGCCCTAAAAAAGGGGAAATTACTTTTAAGGACTCTAAAATTACCGGTGTGCCTGCACAGCAAATTGTAAAAAAAGGCATTTCCCAAGTGCCTGAAGGACGGCGTGTTTTTGCCAATCTAACAGTTCTGGAAAATTTAGAAATGGGCGCTTATTTAAGGAAAGATAAGCAGGGAATTAATGAAACTTTGGAGAAAGTTTTTATTAAGTTCCCACGTTTGAAAGAACGTGCTGCCCAGCTAGCAGGAACTTTAAGCGGTGGCGAGCAACAAATGTTGGCCATGGGTAGGGCTTTAATGTCCCAGCCCAAACTAATGCTTTTAGATGAGCCTTCCATGGGACTGGCACCTATTTTAGTTAAAGAAATTTTTTCCATTATTAAAGAAATAAATGAGTCAGGAACTACTATACTACTAGTAGAGCAGAATGCAAATATGGCTTTATCTATTGCTAACCGTGCTTATGTGCTGGAAACAGGTCGGGTTGTCGCCTCAGGCTCAGCGGCAGAGCTAGCTGAAAGTGAACAAATTAAAAAAGCTTATCTTGGTGGGTAAGCTTTAGTTGGGAGGAGTTTAAGTTGTACGTAAGATCACGGATGACTGAAAATCCTATTACAATTAACCGGCAAACTACTATAGCAGAAGCACTGGACTTAATGAGAAAAAATAGTATACGCCGTTTACCGGTGATGGAGAAAGAAAAATTGGTAGGTATTGTTACAGATCGAGATTTAAGCGAAGTATCTCCTTCACCTGCCACCTCTTTAAGTGTCTTTGAAATTAACTATTTATTAGCTAAAATGAAAATTTCCGATGTATTACCTAAGGATCAAACAGTAGTAACAATATCCCCAGATGCTTATATCGAGGAAGCGGCACTGTTAATGCGTGAGCATAATGTAGGTGCCTTACCTGTTTTGGAAAATGGGAAGCTCGTAGGAATTGTTACGGAAACAAATATCTTTGATGCTTTTATTGATATACTAGGTGTCCGGGATGCTGGAACGAGAATTACATTAGAAGTAGCTGATAAGCCAGGTGTTTTAGCAGATGTTGCTGAGGTAATCCGAGATTATGGTGCTAATATTGCACGCATTGCTGCTTTTCGCGATAGGGGAGAGCAAACACTAATTGTTATTCGCCTAAATACTACGGATGTAGATCCCATTGTCGACGTTTTAAAACAGCATGGCTATAAAATTCAGTCAGTGAAGGATTATCAAGAATTTCAACCAAACTAATCACTAATTTAAAAAACAGCATGACTTTTCAGTAAGTCATGCTGTTTTTTTCAGCTTAAATATTTTCCCGTAAATCAAGAACACGTTTGCTTTTTTTCTCCGAGCGAGGCAGGCTGCCGTAGTCAACAACTTGCACGTCAGAATGAACACCAATTTTCGTTTTAATATGTTGCTGAATTTCCCTAGCTAACAATTCCCGATTTGCATTTTCATTGCCTTCGACTTTTAGTAAAATACTATCTTTCCCTTGTTTACGGGTTAAAATAACTTGGTATTCGCTGCTGGCCTGGGCAGATAATTTGATTACATGGTCAATTTGCCCTGGGTAAATATTGACACCTTTGATTTTAATCATTTCATCAGTTCTACCTAAAATACGGTCTAACATAGGATAAGGACTGCCGCAAGGGCAGGACTCTAATAAAAGCTTTGTCAAGTCATGGGTGCGATAACGTAGTAAGGGCATACCTTCTTTAGTTAAAGTAGTAATTACTAGCTCACCCTGCTGACCTGGAGGCAGCTGTTCTCCCGTTACAGGGTCGATAATTTCAAATAGTAAATGATCGCTCCAATAGTGCATGCCTTGATGATAGGGACAGTCGATGGCAATACCTGGACCATAAATTTCTGTAAGTCCATAAATATCAAAAGTATCAATTCCTAAAATTTCTTCAATGCGGCTGCGCATTTTATCTCCCCAGCGTTCGCTGCCAAAAACGCCTATGCGTAAATTAATACGGTCGCTTAAATTCCTGCTTTTAATTTCTTCTGCCAGCAGGAGACCATAGGAGGAGGTGCCAATTAAGACTGTAGTTTTAAGATCCTCCATTAGTTCCAATTGTTTTTCCGTGTTTCCGGGACCAGTTGGAACAGCCATGGCACCTACTTTTTCTACCCCAGTTTGAAAACCTATGCCTGCTGTCCAGAGTCCATAACCTGGTGTTATTTGTACACGATCCTTGTTAGAAACACCCACGAGGCTAAGACAGCGAGCCATCATTTCTGACCAAGTTGCAACGTCAGTTGCTGTATAAGGAATGATTACAGGCTTTCCAGTAGTTCCTGAGGAGGAATGAATCCGGACAACTAATTCATCGGGAACTGCCTGCAGACCAAGGGGGTAAGACTGACGTAATTCTGCCTTGGTGGTAAAAGGAACTTGGCTTAAATCCCTAATAGTACGAATATCAACAGGCTTAATCCCTGCTTGATCTAATTTCTGTTTATAAAAAGGAGAATTGCAATAGATTCTCTCCATTAGGACCCGAAGCTTTTCTCCTTGGACAGTAAAAAGATTTTCGTAATCAAAACTTTTATTTTCTTTAGGAACAGATTGAGCAGCAAGACCCATTATAATCTACCTCCCATAGCTTCTACACCTAAAGTAAAAGCTGTTCTATTAATGTCATGGAGCTTAGGGGGAATAGAATTGAAAATAACTTCTAGCAAATTGCTGCCGGAAAAAGGCAGCTTGTTTAGTGCTGCTAAAGCTCCAAGTAAAACTATATTAGCGGCTTTATAGGTTCCGGCCCGGTTAGCTAAGGCGGTAGCATTGAGTAAATAAATGTTTTGTACCTTTGCTTTTAAGAAATTTAATAATTCTTCAGTATTGTAAGTACTTTTGCCTAAAGCCACAGAAATAGGCAAAATAGTAGCTGTGTTGGAGATGACTAAACCATTAGTTTTAAGTTTAGGTAGGGCCCGAACTGTCTCTGCAAGTTCTAAGCCTAGAATCAGATCAGCTTTTTGATCAGGAACTAAAGGACCAACATCTTCCACACCTATACGAACTTGGCTTGATACAGAACCTTCTCTTTGTGCCATGCCGATAGCCTCAGAGGTGCGTACATGTAATCTCTGTTCCATAGCTGCTCTGGCCAAAATACGGGAAGCAAGTACATTTCCTTGTCCCCCGACTCCGGCAATAATAATGTTAAAAACTTCTTTCATTATGCTGCACCCCCTATTAAAATTGCATGAGCAGGACAAATCTGACTGCATAAGGTACAGCCATTGCATGAATCGCCAATGATGGGACCATGGTCGCTTTGAGCTAAAGCAGGGCAGCCTAGTTTTTCTATGCATACTCCACAGTTAATACATTTTTCTCTATCGACTACTAAAGGTAAGTTTTTTTGCTTAGTTACAGCAATGCATTCTCTTTGCATGACAACTACAGATACGCCCGGAAAATCCAGCGCTTCTTTGGCAGTGGCCAAGGAGGACTTATAATCATAGGGATCAACGGTTGCCACAAATTTTGCACCACAGGCTTTAGCAATTTGCGTTATGTCTAAAGCTTCAACTTCCTGCCCAGCAGCATTTTTACCTAACCCGGGATTGGTTTGATGTCCTGTCATTGCTGTGGTACGGTTATCTAAAACTACTAATGTTAACTGAGCCTGATTATGGACTGCATTAATTAGTCCAGGAATGCCTGTGTGAAAGAAGGTAGAATCTCCTAAGAAGGCCACAATTTTTCGTTCAGGTTCTGCCAAGTTAAGACCTGTTCCCATGGAAATGCTGGCTCCCATACATAAGCAAGTATCTACGGCATCTAAAGGAGCTCCAAAGCCTAAAGTATAACAGCCAATGTCGCCTGTAAAAATAGCATTTTTTCCTTGAGCAGCTTTTTTATATTCGTAAAAAGAAGCACGGTGAGGGCAGCCTGCACATAAAATAGGCGGCCTTTGGGGTAAAGCTGGAAGCTCAGCTTGAGGGATATCTTCTGGCAGTGCTATATCCAGACACTCAGCTATTACAGCTAAAACTTTATCTACATTAAATTCCCCTTCTCGAGGCACTAACCCATCATGTTTACCTCGCAGGGTGTGAGAATACTTATTTAAGGCAATGATTTTTAAAACTTGATCTTCTATAACAGGTTCTTGTTCTTCAATAACTAAAACTTTTTGGACTTGTTGTAAGAAATTTTGCACTAAAGCTGTAGGCAAGGGATAAGGGGTACCTACTTTGAGAACGGGTATATCCAACCCTAGAGCCTGCATAGCTTCTTGAACATAGCTATAGGAAACTCCACCAGTTATAATGCCCCAAGTGCCTTGACCTGGTTTAATACTATTGAAAGAACTTTGCGTAAAGATTTGGGCGGCTTTCTCTTGCTGAGCATTTAACCAAGCATGCTTTTTCAGAGCCAAACCGGGTAAAATAACCCACCCTGGGTCTTTGATAAAAGTTTTTTCTCTACTCTGTCTTGAAATTTCAGCTTCTATCTCAACGTCCTGACAGGAATGGCAGGTACGTGTAGTAGGCCGTAAAATAACGGGCAAACCTAATTCCTCTGAGAGGACAAAAGCTGCCTTGACCATATCTTTGGCTTCTTGAGGAGTGCTTGGGTCTAAAACAGGTAATTTGGCAAAAGCTGCAAATTTCCTAGTGTCTTGTTCGTTTTGGGAGCTATGGGGACCTGGATCATCGGCAACGGCAATAACTAAACCACCTTTAACCCCAATATAAGCTAAGGTCATTAATGGGTCCGCTGCTACATTTAAACCTACTTGTTTCATAGTAACTAAAGCCCTTGCCCCTGTATAAGCTGCACCAGCAGCTACCTCCAGTGCTACCTTTTCATTTACGGACCATTGGACTTTAATCTGATGCGCTGGTGCCAGTTCTGCCAAAGTTGTAAAAATTTCAGTTGATGGAGTACCGGGATACCCAGTAACTATATCTATACTTGCTTCTAGGGCTCCGTAAGCAATTGCTTCGTTACCCATTAATAATTTCTTCATAGAAAATCCCCCAATAAGTAGATAAAAATAAAAAAACCAGGCTGTCTCAACCTGGTTTAAAGCACGCATAAAAAAACCTTTGCTCAACTCAGCTCTCCTCAGCTCATTTAAACTCGGTTCAATTCATATTAAATTTAAAATTTACTAAACTCAGCTAATCTAATTTGTTATATATTTTACCACAAATTTTAAAAGATGTTACTGAAATATATGTGCCAATTATCTTTTTTTCTACTGGTTGTTCGGACCTTTGCATGTCAAGCAAGGAAACAACCTTTTCCTGGAAACTTTAGTAAAATTAATGTATGCAGATATTACATCGGTTGTTCCAAACTGTTTTATTTTCCAAATTGACATTTCTTTTACAGTTACCATAAATTTTATTTACATTTTAGTTTTAAAATAGTGATAAATTCAATAAAAGGAGAGGATGATGCACATGAAAAAAATATTGCCATGGGCAATGGCCAGTATAATGTTTTTAGGAGGCATTGGATACAATGCATTGCCCGTTAGTGCGGCCGACGGAAATGACGTTACGAAGGTAGTGGTAACTACTAATCAGGAAGAATATAAAGAACACAACTTTAGTAAAGCGGCCAAAGTTAAAGGAATTAAGGAAAAAGCAAATAAAGCTAAGGCCGCTAAAGTTAAAGTAAAAAAATTAGATGGCTATCAAAGGTTACTTGAGTTGAAAGCGGAAAGAAAAACCATAAAAGAGCAAATCAAAGCAGATCGAAAATTAGTGGCTGCAGAGATTAAAAAGGCTAGAAAAGAAAAAAAGAAAGAAATTGCCAAGGAATATTGCTCTTCTTTAAAGGATATTAAAACAATGCAGCAAGATTTAAAGGTACTTTGGGACAAACAAAAAACTAATTGGATAGAATTGAAAAATGCTCGAAATCAAAGAAACGAAACAGAAATGAAAAAGGCTATGGAAAAGATAGTGGCAACAGGTGAAGAAATAAATAAAAAATTACTGGATATAGATAATGAATTAAAGGAACTTCTTAAATAAAAACAGGGCTGCTGACAAATAAAAGTCAGCAGCCCTGTTTTTGTGCGCCTAGCATGGGCGCTTGCTCGTCGGTGAAAGTCCGATACGGGGGTTGATAGTGCCAACCGTTAGCCTAAGACAAGGGTGTCCATCGCG